>JAPLEC010000278.1 GCA_026391515.1 Bacteroidia bacterium
TCTTATCAGCAACAGAATTGATCAGCCTCTTACAACTCCCGGCAATTCATATAATGATTCTTTACAATACGATTTTTGGGATCATATTGATTATGTTGTCGGTCTGGCAGGGAAAAAAGGTTTATACATGGCTTTAGTACCTGTCTGGGGTTCCAATGTCAGAAACGGTCTTGTAAACAGAGAACAGGCAAAGAAATACGGTGAGTGGATTGCAGAAAGATATAAGAACCATCATAATATTATCTGGCTTAATGGGGGTGATGTTCGTGGCAGTGACTCCGCAGCTGTCTGGAATGCCATAGGGACTGCCATACATCAAATCAGTAAGAATCAGCTTATTACATATCATCCATTTGGAAGGACTCAATCATCGGCATGGTTTCAGAATGAATCATGGCTTGATTTCAATATGTTTCAGTCGGGACATAAAAGATATGACCAGGACACAACAGGTCATGCCTATGGAGAAGATAACTGGAGGTATGCGAATGATGATTATTCTAAGATACCTGTTAAACCAACCCTCGACGGTGAACCATCCTATGAGGGAATTCCGCAGGGGCTTCATGATACAACACAGCCGTACTGGACTGAGGACGATGTAAGACGCTACGCTTATTGGTCTGTCTTTGCGGGATGTTGCGGATTTACATACGGACATAATGCCGTCATGCAATTCTATAAACCTGCAGATCTATATCCGGCTTATGGCGCTAAAATATATTGGGATGTCGCAATCAATGCTCCCGGAGCCTCGCAGATGAAATATCTTAAACAACTTATTCTGTCAAAACCTTACTTTGAAAGAGTTCCGGCAGAAGAACTTCTAGCAACAAATCAAGGCGGGAAGTATGACTATATTGCAATTACCAGGGGTAAAGATTATGTTTTTGCATATACCTGTAATGGCAGCGATATATCCCTGGATATGAATAAGTTGCCATGGCCAGAATATAAAGCTTCATGGTTCGATCCGCGAAACGGAACAGTGAAAGAAATTGGAACAAATAAAAACCTCGGGACTATTATCTTTAATCCACCCGGAGAGAAGAAACCTGGCAACGACTGGATATTAATTCTGGAAAAAATCTGATATGATAAAAGCTATCATTAATAAGAATTTAGTCCCGCCTGAAAATTTCATATTTGGATTTGCTGATCTTCATGGATTAATTGATAAGAAATTCAATGTATTTCAATATGGTATCTCTATAGGGAAAAAGCTGGATGACAGGATAATAGATAGGATCAAAGATGGCCCAACAATCGAATATTATAACCATTATAATCAGTTAAATCGTGACCTTGCAGATTTAACAGAAAGGATACATGCTGATTTACAAAAAGCCGGAATCGATTCAATCATTATAGCACCTACTATCTCAACCGGACAGGAATGCCATGACGAGAAATATCTGAAAACATTAAGTGCCGATATCTCGCATAAAATGGTGGCAACAAGATCCGGATTAGGATGGATCGGCAAAACTGACCTTTTTGTTTCAAAAGCATTTGGGCCAAGATTAAGGCTGGTCAGTATTTTGCTCAAACAAAATCCGGGAATAGATTCAATTCCAGTTGAAAAAAGCAGGTGCGGAAAATGTGATATCTGTGTAGTAAAATGTCCGGCAAATGCTGCAAATGGCAAATTATGGAATATCAAAATTCATCGTAATGAATTTTTTGATGCCCATAAATGCAGAGAAAAATGTAACGATCTGGCAAGGGAAAAACTTAATGTTGATGCCAGAATATGCGGACTATGCGTATCAGTTTGTCCTCTGGGTAAAAAGATTCATAATTAATATATTAATATAATGATAAACAGTCGTTTAACTCTAATCATCTGTACTTCAATTTTACTATTAGCAATAATAAGTTGCCGGCGGGCTCCCATAAATGTTTCTGATCATTTTGACAGCCCACAGCTTAGCCAGATCTGGAGCACTGAAAGAATGGAGACAAGATCATTTGAGATCCAGTCAGCAATTGTTCGCGAAGGAAAAGGAGCTGCAAAAATCACTCTACGAACCGGAGATACTTATGAGCCAGGAATGGGGAAAGACAAACCAACAGAACGTGATGAACTTCTAGAAGCAACATCACTTGTATCTGTAGAAGGTGAACAATACGAGTATCAATTCAGTATGTTTCTTCCGGATACATTTCCAGTCTTACCAGTAAGACTTGTAATTGCACAATGGAAAGAGTATTGCCCGGGGGGTGATAGCTGTTCTAACGACAGTCCCATTCTTGCCCTCAGGTATTCATCCGGACTCCTGGCAATCTCGTTGCAGACAGGAGAACACCGCACCAATCTTTATGAGTCTGTGGATGAGATCAGGAACAGGTGGATC
Source organism: Bacteroidia bacterium (assembly GCA_026391515.1). Classification (GTDB taxonomy): domain Bacteria; phylum Bacteroidota; class Bacteroidia; order Bacteroidales; family VadinHA17; genus LD21. The sequence continues at coordinate 2,358 of JAPLEC010000278.1, forward strand.
GATTTTAAATTCCTGGTACGATTTTCCAGGGAAGCTGACGGAGAGATAATTGCATATATTGATGGTAAGGAAGTCGTCAATCATAAAGGGGTTACAAGCTACCCGGAAAGCCACGGTTATAATTTAAAAAAGAACAGGTACTATTTCAAAATGGGTCTCTACAGGGACATAATACCCGAACCAATGTGTATTTATATTGACGAATACAGTAAAAAGGAGATCAGGTAAAACCTTCATAAATTTAATTTAACCACTGTACTTCCTTCGTCTATAGTGAAATTGGTTTCCCCGCGCAACAATTTTTGAACTTCTTTCCGCTGCCACATGGACACGGATCATTCCGCTCAGGAATAACAGGTTTTACAACCTGGTTTTCCTTGTTCCTGATCCAATTCATCACATTTGCAGGTGGCTTCTTGTTCTTCAATTCTTTAGCCATATATTCCATGTATGGTTCAACATGTTTGAAAAACAGCTTGTAACCCTCACATAGATAGTTTAATCCTGGCTTACCATCCGGAGTAAGAATAAACCTGTGCTTCGGACATTCACCATGACAGGCATAACGGACATCGCATTGCAGACAATAACGTGGCAGTTTGTTTCTCTTATCTATTCCGAAATCAAACTGACGCTGTGACTTTGCCAGGTCAATAAGTGGTGTTTGGGCAATATTGCCCAGCAAATACTCCGGATATACAAAATGATCGCATGAAAACAAATCACCGTTATGTTCCATTACAAGAGCATCTCCGCACGTATCATTAAATACGCATAGACCTGGATTTTCGCCAACATAATTGGCGAGTGTGGCATCGAATATCTGAACATAATACCTTGCAACATCCTTTCGGACCCATTCATCAAAGATTGTAATCAAGAACCTGCCAAAGTCTTTTGCACCAACAGACCAGCTGGAAACTTTTGCATTACCATGAATAGGAGCGATAAGCTTCAGCCTATTTTCATTATCGTTTTCGCTGATCCGTTCGACTACCGGCAGGAACTGCATAAAGCCACTTCCGATTTTTTTCAGAGAACGATAAGTTTCCGATGCATAATGAACATTATAATCATTGACAACGCTGAGGGTGTTGAATTCTACTTTATTCTTATGGAGCAGTTCAATTCCTTTCATCACCCTTTTGAATGTAGGTTCTCCTGAAAATGTCTTACGATAATGATCATGGTT
>JAPLEC010000109.1 GCA_026391515.1 Bacteroidia bacterium
GATAATAAGTGCTCCCAATGGTTTTTACAGGGTAAGTGCTCTGAGATGCCAGGACATGAACTCTGCTCTGCTTAAGAAAAACAGTATGGGGAAAAGATTCCCGGGAGTCTGGGTAAAGAAAATTTGACCTCTCCCCAAACCCCTCCCCCAGGAGGGAGGGGCTTAAAAATCACTATAATTAACCTGTTTAAGATTCTGATTTATATAGAATTTGTTTAAGAAATTCTTATTAAATTTGATTAATAAGAAATATTTTCCATGAGTGACCTTCTCCCCAAAAATCAGGTTTTCATCAATATGCTCACTGAAATAATTGTGGCGAACCTCAGAAATGAAAATTTTGGGGTAAACGATCTTGCACGGGGATTAGGGATAAGCCGTTACAGACTAAGCCTCAGGCTGCAGGCAATTACCAACAAAACGATCAACCAGTTTATTCGTGAGACACGTCTCCGGAAAGCTATGGAGATGCTTATTAATGAGGAAGTTTCTGCTTCTGACGTTGCATACAAAGTCGGATTCAGCAGCCCGGCTTATTTCAATACATGTTTTCATGAATTCTACGGTTTCCCTCCGGGGAAGGTTAAAACCCTGGGAACAAAAATCCTCGAGGAAGAAGTACAAAAACCTATAAGTGCTCTTGAAAAACGAAAAAGACCAGCACGGCGATCAGTTATCTTTACTTTATCAGGGATCAGTATTTTAGTGGTTTTGGCAGTTATTGTTATTTCACTTGTTCGCTCTAAGATCTATAACAGAAGCAACCTGGAAAAACTTATTTCATCAGGTGAGAGAATATCGATTGCTGTAATGCCTTTCCAGAACCTGATCAATGATTCGATTCGTTATGGAGAAATAATTCAAATCAGTTTAACATCCTTCCTTTCAGGTTACACTGAAGAACTTAAGGTAGAACAACCGGAATCAGTAAATGGGATTCTTACAAGCGAAGGGCTGACCAATTATGCCTCAGTTACACCCTCTATGGCAATTTCTGCTGCCCGGAAACTGAATGCAAATATTTTTGTTTTCGGCGATATTATAAAGTCAGGGAATGTCAGGCGGTTTTATGCTCAGCTTACAGACACAAAAACCAAAGAGGTCATTAAATCTTTTCAGGTTGAAGGCTCTTTAAAAGAAGAAGGATTATTGCAGATACTTGATTCAATAAATAAAAAAGTTGGGAATTATCTTCTGATCTCCAAACTTAAACGGAAGAATATTGAATTTGAAAAAGTTACAACAACCAATTCTGCCCAGGCTTATACATACTATCTTAAAGGGAAAGATGCCTATTATAGTATGCGGTATTCTGATGCAATCAACTGGTTTCAGAAGGCATTGACTGCAGACACGAATTTTACATGGACAATGAGATTTCTTGCTGCGTCAAATAATAATAATGGCGATATAAATGAGGCGAGAAAATGGAGCCTGAAATTCTATTCTAAAAAGGAAATGATGAATGAATATCAAAGGCTATATGCTGATTATGGATATGCCAATACTTTCCTGACACCAAATGAATCAATTGCTATTCTCAAACGGTTGCTACTGATTGATGAACAACCCCCGGTTTATCGCAGTTTGGGTGCAAAATATTTCAACCTGCAACAATATGATAAAGCAATACCAGAGCTTATTAAAGCGCTTGATATATACAAAAAATGGGGTTCAAAGCCTTTAGGATATGATTTTTATTCCTTTCTGGCGACTGCTTATCATGAATCCGGCCAATACAAAAAAGAGAAAAAGCTGTACAGGAAATCAGAACGGGATTTCCCTGATAATATATACATGACAGGAAGACAAGCTATTCTTGCTTTAACTGAAAAAGACACAGTGACGGCCAACAAATTCATTGAAAAATACAGATCAATCCTTAAAGGTAACTCGGCAACTGAAGCTAACATAACAGGCGATGTAGGAGGCCTTTACAGAGAGGCAAACCTGCCCGATAAAGCAGAAAAATATTTCCGGGAAGCACTCCGGATGGACCCACAGAATATATTATGGCTGAATAATCTTGCTTATTTGCTGATTAATACCGGACGGAACATCAGTGAAGGGATGGATATTGCTGAAAAAGTCCTGGTTATTGATACTGCAAACATAAGAGCTCTTCGTATAAAAGGCTGGGGTTTATATAAACTGGGGAAAAACCAGGAAGCGCTTGATCTGCTTCAGAAATGCTGGAATACAAAACTGTATGGTTATAATCATTCTGAGCTTCTTCATCTCGAGGAAGTAAGGAAAGCTGTAGAGGAGCATAATTTCCGGTGAAATATGATAATTTGTCTCTGGAGGAGACAAATATGAATAACCTCCGGTGCCAACCGGAGGTCATAGAACTAACTACACATATCGAGCCCTGAAGGGGCTCAACAGTAATATTAAGCTCCTTCAGAGCTTGATATCATTGTTTGGCAGCTTACCCCCGGTTTCACCGGGGGTTATTCATATAGAGCCACTTTCGTCGCTCTTAGCCCATTAAAACAAAATTTTCAAACCGGTACCTTTTTTTGTCCTCCAACTGGTATCCATTCCAAAATTGAAAACTTTCGAATCAAAATTGAAAGTTTTGAAATCAAAATTGCTATGTACCTGCATCGATTTTGAACGAACTTTAAGAAGCCAATTTGCTTCAATTATTAACATACTGGTTGTTAATAACTTGTGTTCGTAGAGAATTTAATTTTTAATTGGTTCCTATGAGTTTACGAATCTATCCCAATCTGCTTTCTAACCATTTAGACTAATTTCTATGAAACAACTCAGGCATAATCTTAAAATAAAATGGACCGGATCTCATTCCGGGAAAACAATCCGGATTGTGAAATTATTGCTCATTTTATCAATGACAATAATTTTTCATTTCCGGACTGTGGAATCCTACTCCCAGACAAAAGAGCCTATCTCAGAGTCGGGGAAAAGTGATAATACTTCATCACTTCAGCAGAAAAGTGTTTCCGGAACAGTGACTGATAAGTCCGGCAATCTTATGCCTGGAGTATCAGTGGTTGTAAAGGGAACTGTAATTGGTACTGCGACTGATGCGAATGGTAATTTTTCCCTCGAACTTCCAGCTGGTGCTGAAACTCTTACCTTCTCATTGGTTGGGATGGTCAAACAGGAGGTTATAATAGGAAATCAGACCGTGTTTAACATAATGCTTGAGGAATCAGTCCAGGGTCTTGATGAGGTTGTAATTGTAGGGTATGGAGTACAGAAGAAGGTGAATCTTACAGGCTCGGTTGCGGCCGTAAAATTTGATGAAGCGATCTCCTCACGGCCGGTAGTCAATTTTTCCACAGCTTTGGAGGGACTCGCTTCAGGAGTATCCTTACGTCAGTCCAGGGGCTTGCCCGGATATGATGATGCAACAATCAGGATCAGAGGCACCGGAACGCTGAATAACAGCGCCCCAATGATACTTCTTGATGGCATGGAAGCATATCTGTGGGATATTAATCCCCGGGATGTTGAATCTGTTTCCATCCTTAAAGATGCCGCTTCAGCTTCCATTTATGGAGCCCGTGCTGCAAATGGAGTCATTCTTATTACAACAAAAAATGGAGCCGGTAAACAGTTGAATGTTAATTATAGTGGAATATTTTCAATATCCCAGCCTGTCAACCTGCTTGAATTTGTTTCTGATTACCCGACCTACATGCGGCTGATAAATGAAAGCAGGAGGAATATAGGTTCTGCTGAAATTTTCTCATCCTCAACGATTTCTAAATGGGAATATGCCAACCGGTATCCTGACAGTCTCAATGCCATTGGTGTTCCTAATTATGTGGCATTCCCCAATACAAACTGGATAAAAGAAATGTTTCACAACAGCCTTGCTAAAGATCAGACTCTCTCGATAAGCGGCTCTACCCAGAGTGTAAAGTTTTTATTGTCAGCCAGATATTTTGATAATCCCGGTGTACTTGACAGAACCGGGATGAAAACCTATTCAATGAGAATAAATCTGGAAGCCGATGTTAACAAATGGCTGAAAGTCGGGACACGCACAGCTGGCAATCTTTATGATTATGGAAACGGCACCATGGATGAATACACAAGATTTTTTAGTTATGTCAAGTTGACAACTCCTGGTGTTTACCCGGTTTACAACGGACAATATGGATACAAGGAGGCTCCTGAAGAGAGTTCAACGGCAGGCAATGGCTATTGCGAGCTATATTTAACCAATGGAGAAAACAAGCAATATACTGCTAATAGCCTCCTTTTCAGTAAGGTCACTTTTTTAAAGGGGTTATCATGGGACCTGAATTTCAATTATTTCGTAAGTTACATCCACATGAATAACCGGACTAATCCTAAAATTGGAGAGCGCGTTAAATTCAGTACAGGAGACGTTAAGTCTTCGGAAACTCAGCCAAGTCAACTTAAAACGTATACATATCTGTATCATTGGTATACTTATACTCTTGAGAACTTGTTACATTACCAGGCAACAATCGCAAAGAAACACAATATCAATACTTTACTTGGCTATTCTGAAAGCTACTTATATAATTTCCAACACGATGCAACCAAACAAGGTCTGTTTGATGAAAGCGCCTGGGTATTTAATGCTGCAACTTCAACGGTTTCAATTAACGGATCGGCTTTTGACTATGCTTTGCGTTCCTGGTTCGGACGCCTGAATTATGATTTTGATGGCCGTTACCTGCTTGAAGCTAATTTACGGTATGATGGTTCTTCGCGGTTCTATTCTGATAACAGGTATGGCTGGTTCCCTTCATTTTCTGCAGGCTGGCGAATTTCACAGGAAAAATTTCTCAAAAATTCCAAATATGTTCAAAACCTGAAGATCCGGGCTTCGTGGGGCAAACTTGGGAACAATTCGTCCGGAAATTACGATTATCAAGCACTTTATAATCCTGTATATTATTCATTTAACGGATCACAAGTCACAGGACTACGTCCGTCAAAAATTGCAAATCCCTTTCTGAAATGGGAATCCACAACTGTCACTAATGTAGGTTTGGATGCTGCGCTGCTGAAAAATCGTCTGTTGGCTGAATTTGATGCCTACGATAAAGAAACCGACGGTATCCTGACCACTCCGCCGATTTACCTGACAATGGGATTGGTCACTGCTCCGACAGTGAACTCAGCGGGCGTATCAAATAAAGGAATTGAATTTACCCTTGGATGGAAAGACCAGGCCGGTCAGGTAAAATATTCTGTATCAGTAAATTTCGGATATAACAAAAACGAAGTAACCAAATATAAAGGAAAGTTGGTGGCTGAATGGCGTACCGATACGGCAGGGAATAAATACTATTATTCAAATATCGGGAATGTTTCAAGCGGAGATGCATTTCGCGTTCTCGAAGGTCGTTCAATAAATGAACCTTACCTGCTGGATGTATATACAGGTAATGGAACCTATTTTAATGCCGATTCAACAGTAAATATTGCAGGAGGACCAAGAGACGGCATGATCCGTACACCTGAAGATATGGCCTGGCTGAACGCCATGGTAGCTGCCGGCTACCAATTCATGCCTGGCCTTGGAGTAGCAAAAAACAAGATCTGGTACGGCGATTATATTTATGCCGATCTTAATGGAGATAAAATATATGGCAACAATTATGATAGAAGGTTCACCGGCACTTCAGCGATGCCTAAAATAACTTTTGGCTCACAGATGAGCATCAGCTGGAAAAATTTCGATTTAAATCTTACTTGGTATGGCCAGGCTGTATGCAAATTGTACTGGCTGGAAACTTGCTTTAACAGCTCAGCAACAGGCCCCCGGTATCAGATCGGTAAAATGGTAGCGGATGATCATTATTACTACAATGATGCAAATCCCAGTGATTCCACCAATAATATAAATGGTTCTTATCCGCGTCTTAAATACGATGCAAATGTAAACGAAACGCAAAACTCACAGCCCAGCACACGGTGGCTGTTCAATGGTTCATTTTTGAGGCTGAAGAATCTTACATTGGGTTATACCATACCTAAGAAAATTGCCAATAAGATCTTTACCGAACAAATCCATCTGTACATCTCATTTGAAAACCTCTTTACGATCACTTCCTTCCCAGGCATGGATCCGGAAATGGGAGGTAATGGCAACTATGTAAGTTATCCGATAATGAAACAGATCGCTTTCGGAATCAACGTGACTTTATAAAACAAACCTGATATGAAACGGAAAATTATTTTAATTGTAATAATTTATGCAGCCACAGCATTTTTCACTGCCTGCAAGAAAGATCTATTGGATACAAATCCCTATAATGCAATAGGTTCGGAAAATATGTGGAGCACCGAAAGCCTGGCCGATCTGGGGGTTAACGGCGTGTATCAGGCTCTTCGTAATAGTATCGCGTTAAAGAGTGATGTGTTCTTCAGGCAGAATTATACTGGCCTTGATTTTTATCTTTTTGATGCAGACGGATTTACAGGATACTTCTATGACAAAACAGAGCTTACTTACGGGACTGTTACTACATCAAGTCAATTTTTCACTAATTACTGGAAACAGAATTATGAAGGCATTCACCGTGCAAACGATGCTATTCTGAATCTGGCGGAAAAAGCACCTCTGGACACCATTAAAAAACCTCGCTTAATTGCTGAATGCAAGTTTCTGCGTGCCTGGTTCTATTATAATCTTAACCAGGTTTTCAAAGGAGTGCCTGTTTATCTTACTCCAATAACTATAGATGAATGTACCAGAGGACGTGAAACGGAAACAAAGGTCTGGGAAACAATTATAAACGATCTGACTGATTGCATCAATTCCAACCTTCCAGACTTTTATCCGAAAACAGAATATGGTCGTGCAACGAAAGCTGCCGCATACGCACTCAGGGGAAAAGTTTATATGTGGATGAAAGATTATGCCAAAGCAGAAGCCGATCTAAGAAAAGTCGGGACACTTGGACCGCAGTTATATACGGGTGTGTATAAAAGACTATTTAAGATTGATAATGAGCAGTGTCCTGAAATGATTTTTTCCGTTCAGAATATCTCAATAGTTGATCTTGGCTCTTTTACTCAGAGGTTCCTGGGATCAAGAATAGTATTCAATCCTGCCGGTGGTTGGGGTTTTTATTTACCGAGCACTGATTTTGTCGATTCGTTTGAAAATGCCGACGGATCTCCGTTTAGCTGGGACACTTACCTGCCTGGCTACAGTTCCATGACCCCTGCCCAGCGAGTGGTATTTTTCCTGCGAAACGGGCTTTCAACTGCTGATATCAACGCCTTTGCAGCTAATGGAGCCGATATGACCAAATACCTGCCAGCCGGCAATGAAGAACGTTTAAAACCTGCTTATGCTAACCGCGATCCACGACTGGCGGCAGTGGTAATCACACCTTACTCAACTTTTACCGGTTCTGTAAATAGTATGGAAGTACATGACTATACCTTACGCTGGCCTTATAAAGACTATACTGCTGTTCCTTACGACATTAAAAGTGGTGATTATTCAGGCATATTTACTTATCTGTGGAGGAAATGGGTTTACGAAGGAAATACAGAACTGATTGACCGTGACTATGGCCCCATCGACCAGCCGCTTATAAGATACGCCGATGTAGTGCTTTTACTTGCTGAGGCTATAAACGAACAAAGATACCCGGATCAGGAAGCCATCGATCTTGTAAACAGTGTACGCACTCGTGCAGGTGTAATTGCACTGCAAAATACCAATGCCAGTTTACCTACTTATATATCCGGGCAGGACAACCTTAGGGAACGTATCCGCAATGAACGCCGCTGGGAGCTTGCCTGTGAAGGCATTAACCTGTTCGACGAAATGAGGTGGGGAACATGGAAAGACAAAAAATTCTATCCGGGTAACGGAGTAAAACAGGTTTGGGGCAAAGTAATTGTACCATATTCGTGGCGGGGCGATTATTTGTACAAATGGCCAATACCGCAAACTGAAATTGAGATGAATAGTAACCTTGTTCAGAATGGGGGGTGGGTGTATTGATTGAAAATGGTTACTGGTTGCTGGTTACTAGTTAAATGATGAATAAAAATGAAGATTGCTTCGCTTCGCTTGCAATGACGGTACATATCAGATAATTACAACAAGCAGCCAGCAACTAGCAACAAGCAACCAGCACCTTGCAACTTAGAATTCCTAATAAAACATTAGATATTATGGGAAACATAGTCAATGGATTCAACTACGACATCTTCATCAGCTACCGTCAGAAGGACAACAAATATGACGGTTGGGTCACTGAATTTGTCAATAACCTTAAACGTGAGCTGGAAGCTACTTTCAAAGAGGAAGTGTCAGTCTATTTTGACATAAACCCTCACAATGGACTGTTAGAGACAGATGATGTGGATGCCTCTCTGAAAGAGAAGCTTAAGTGCCTGGTTTTCATTCCGATCCTCTCACGTACATACTGCGATCCGAATTCATTTGCCTGGCAGCATGAGTTTAAGGCATTTATTGAAGAGGCATCAGCAGATCAGTTTGGACTGAAAGTAAAACTGCCGAACGGTAATGTTG
>JAPLEC010000089.1 GCA_026391515.1 Bacteroidia bacterium
TTACTTCTTAATAGCTGATTGTGTTTTTCAAGGATACTTAAAGACTTGTCAGTTGACGATCCGCTGAAATGGTTATAACACAAATCCTGCACCAGATAATTCTGCAGATCCCTGTTTTTGACCTTCAAGCCAAGTATGGTCTCTTCATAATATAAGAAGATATTTTCGTCAAAGTAATCCAGATCCTGAAATACCTTTGTTGCACCAAAGAAAAATGAACCGGGCAGACAATCAACCTTCCGAGCATTATTATCGTTAATGTCAATTTTGTAATAGAACTTCCTTAAATACCAGTTACCCAGGAATCTTAACACATAAGTCGAGTTGAATATTTCTTTTACCTGTGTAGGCAGCTTCCATGCACTGAACTCTCTTCTTACCTTACCTTTTGTAAGCATCACCGGTGATATAAATGCAATCTTGTCAAGTCTCATGTATTCTTTAGTCAGCTTTCTCAGGAAAAATTCGTCTTCTATCTCAATATCGCTGTTTGAAACAAGGATGTATTCACATCCTTTGCTTTCCAGGAGTCGTATCCCTTTATTATTACCGTTTGAATAACCAGAGTTAGCCAAATTCCTGATCAGGTTGACCTTTGAATTCCCGGTGAATTCCTCGTTGAGCCGTACATAACTTTCGTCTGGTGAGAAATTATCGACTACTGCTATTGTCAGATCAACATTAGCCTGCTTCAATAGAAAGCTATTTATATACCTGATAGTGTCGTTGAAATTTAAATAATTTACTATTGAAACACCCACTCTGGGATAATTATTTTGATTAGAATTGCCAGCCATTGAAATTTCTAATTCTTTCTTCTTAAATAAATAACTACCTGATCTCCAAGCTTTTTATTATTAAGTTCCTTCGATTTCATTATGAATTCTTTAATCTCTCCCCTGTTAAATATTGATTCTCCCGGATTGACAGAAAAAGATTTTTCATCATTTAAAGGAATATTATTTTTATATTGCTCGCTTCCCCAGAACTGAAAATCAGTTGAATCATAATCGATCTTTTCAATGATCAATCCGGCTTTTTCGACAAGCATTGCAAAACTTTTCAGAGAATAAAGAAAAAAGTGTCGTGGTGCATCAATCTGTACCCAATTTGTTTTATAGTGATCCCATGCAAAAGAATCAACAATCGGTATCCGAATGATGCATATTCCATTATCATCCAGAAGCTCTGATACTTTTTTAAGTTCTTCAACAGGGGAAGCGATGTGTTCAAAAGAATGATGATATGTTATAAGATCCCATTTCCGTTCCATTTCAATAAGTGCTTTCTTTTCAATTTCCAGACCGTTTGGATATTTTATTGAAGTTGAATTAAATGGGTCAATTCCTGACAGGTTCCTGAAACCGGCATTTTTCAACCTGAGAAGCAGGTTGCCGGCACCACAGCCAACATCCAGTATCCTGGAATTCGGGTAAAAGGCTGAATAGAGACGTAAAGTTTCATCCGGGAAAAACTTATAAAGTATCCTACCTGTAAATCCGTGACCCGAAACTGCAAATCTGTCACGGATTTTTTTCAACTTCGTTTTCAACCAGTATTGTCCCTTTTCATTGAATGAATAGCTGTAATAATCTGAAGGATAGTACTTTGACATATCAGCCGGTATTTCTGCAATTTGCAGACAACCACATACGGAACACTGAAAATATGTAAAAACGTCCCTGAAGCCAAACATCATTTCCCTGACTTCAAAAACTTTTTGATTTTCATTATTTGCACAAATCCTGCACTTCACTTTAGTATATATAATCTAAACTTTTTTAAATTTTAATACTTCTGAATAATGTAAGCTTAATATCTCTGAAAGATATTTTAAGATCTTTAATTACCTCAAGCGGCCATTTCCAGCTCTGGTATGCTATATCCACCAGTCCGGGAGCAAGGAACAGACTTAATAAGCCCAGGTTTGTCCATCCCAGAAAAATATACATCAGCAATGCAGTAGCGATCCCTGATATAATAGATGGCTTGAAAAAAGGAACTTCATTCTTAGTTAAAAGTATCCCTCCTGCGGATGCATGATTCATTTCCAGAAAAGAAACAATCATTGCCACAATTATCAGATTCCCGGGAACAAGTACAGTTTCTGACTTAATAAATGTCAAAGCGGGACTGCTAAAGAAATATACAACAACCCCGCCTGCAAAAAACAGAAGAACAGATATAATAGTTCCTTTGAGGTAGATATCCTTTATCCTGCCGATATTCCCTTCGACCCTGTATTTTGAAATCAATGGGAAATATGTACTGACAAAAATCGGAGCCAGTCCTGAAAGTATATCAAATATTTGTCTGGTCAAGCCATACGATGCTATATCCTTTAGAGGCAGGTAAAGAGACCCGATAAAAACTGCTGAGCGTTGAATCAATATACCTCCTAAAGCAGTAATTCCGAGCTTCAGAGCATTGGGATAGACAGCTTTCAAAACTTCTGTTTTTTTATGTTGTTTTACATTATTGAGATTAGTCCGAAGTTCTTTATTGAAAAAAACTTTACGTGAAAGAATACGTGTAATTACTACATAAATAAGCTGAGATGAGACAATTGCAACAATTCCATAACCACGTAATAATAAAACAAAAGCAAAACAGAGAAAGACAATTTGCGCGAATACAATAATCTGCTTGGATCTTCTGATATGTCCTTTCCCTACAAGTAAGGCATCATAGTAAAAAGTGTACAGGTTATAAGTATTGACCAGACACAGAATACCCCAGGCAATGTAAGCATAGGTTTTATTGCCATGATAGTTCTGTAATACAACACTTACGTAATATGTACCGGCTGTTGCAAGGAAAAACAGTACTATCAATGAAATCCTGAGGTAAAACCATCTCATTGATTCAATTGCTCCTTTCAACAGGCTATAATCTATCTGTTCATCGACTGACTCTGATACCCCTTCTGCCTTTAATTCTTTCACGCCGCTGAATATGTAGGTGATGTTTCGGGTGAATGATGAATTAAAACCAAAGTCAAATAAGCTCACAAGAAAAGTAACCGACATGAATATAGTCCACAGACCGACTTCTTCAGCAGGCAGCATTTTTAATATCAGAGGAAGAAGCAATGCACTGGAAGCAGCCCTGAAGAAGGTTGCAAAAAAGCTCCAGACAACATCAACTTTTGTAATTCGCATTTTTACAGCTTACGCATCGTCAGTTACACAGTAAAAATATGTATATAACTGACTATCTGGTAGTTGATAAATATTTTGTATCAAATATTACAAATTTTTCCAGAACCATTCAACAGCTTTTTCAAGACCTTCAGCCACATTAAAAGGCGGAGCATAACCAAGAAGTTTTTTTGCTTTATTTATTGATGCCTGGGAATGAGGAATATCTCCTTCCCTTTCAGGCCCATATAGAGGTTTGATATTAAACACTTCCCTGTCGAATCGACCAGCAGATTTCTGTATATAATTGAAAAGCTGAGTCAGGGAAGTCCGTTCTCCATGCGCTATATTATAAATCTGATTAATCGCATTATTTTTGGTTGTAAGTGCAGCAAGGTGATTTGCCTGAAGTACATTATCTATATAGGTAAAATCACGTGAATGGCTTCCGTCACCATTTATCACAGGCGACTGATGATTCTTGAGCATCTTTACAAATTTTGGAATCACAGCGGCATAAATTCCGTCAGGATCCTGCCGCCTGCCAAAGACGTTAAAATAACGTAACCCTATAATCTCAATTCCATACGTCTTTGAAAAATTAGCTGCAAAAAGCTCATCGGCATACTTAGTTATAGCATAAGGAGATAAAGGAGCACCTATTTTATCCTCGACCTTTGGCAGCACAGGATTATCGCCATAGGTCGAAGAGCTTGCTGCATAAATAAAACGTTTAACTCCGGCTTCTTTGGATGCAAATAGCATTTTAACGAATCCACCGATATTCACATCAGTAGTTGTGACAGGATCTTTAATTGAACGTGGTACTGATCCGAGCGCGGCCTGATGAAAGACAATCTCAATTCCGGAAAGTGCATTCAGACAGCTGTCAAAATCACGAATGTCGCCTTCAATAAGTTTAAATTTCGGATTTGATATAAAATCTTTGAGATTTTCTTTTCTTCCGGTCGAAAAGTTATCCAGACAAACCACATTATTTCCGGAAAAAAGTAAAGATTCCACAAGATTAGACCCGATAAAGCCTGCTCCTCCTGTAACCAGTACTTTGCTATTCTTTAATAGTTTTTCCATAAACTCCTGAAATACAAATATTACAAATTTTAGCAGTAATAAATATTATAAGCATCAT
>JAPLEC010000198.1 GCA_026391515.1 Bacteroidia bacterium
ATTGACATAATCTACAAACATGTTCATCAGAAAAATGGCAAGCTGGTCACATCGGGTATGGGAAAGGCTGGCGAGATTGCTCATAATATAGCTACCACATTCAGCTCAACAGGCACTCCTTCAATTTTTTTACATCCCAGTGAAGCACAGCACGGAGATCTTGGAATTCTCCAGTAAAATGATGTTCTGCTGGTTATTTCTAATTCCGGCAAAACCAGGGAGCTGATAGAGTTGATAGACCTTAAAGATAATTTATACCCTTCCATTCCGGTAATAGTAATAACTGGTAATCCCAATAGTCCTCTTGCACAAAAAGCTGATTGTTTTATTCTTACGGGTGCTCCCGCTGAAGTGTGCCCCCTCGGTCTCACACCTACAACATCCACAACTGTATTTACAGTCATCGGTGATGCGCTTGTTGTAATGATGATGGGAAAGATAGGATTCAATGCCGGCGATTATGCTAAAAGACACCACGGAGGATATCTTGGTGCAAAATCGAGAGAGAAGTCCGAAAAAGGTTAAATCACATCTTTTTTAAGATCGGAAATAGTTTTCTGAAGCGTCTCCTGGAATATGTTTGCATTTTCAATCCATTTCAGGATCTTTTCACTTACGTTTGGGTGGTCGGGAGTGCGCTTTGCTTGCCTTGAAATATTTTACAAGCTCGTCAAATGTTTTTTCAGGGGGATCGCTTATTGCAAAATATGCGATAATCCTTCCCTGCATCGGTGTAAGCCCGAATTTTTCAAATACTTTTCCGGTCTCCTCTACTGTTTCACGCGTTACTTTATCCTGTACTGCCATTATACCTGCCATGTTAGATTCCGGATGACAAAAATAATTTAATTTCATATTAGTTCTATAACTTTTGAACTAAAAAAACAAATATAAATTTCTTGGTAGGGTTATATAAAAAGATTAGTTTTGAAAACTTAAAACAGTAAAATATTTTCTAAAATCATATTTATGGTAAACGACAATACATCAACGACATCAGGAAGAAATTATATCATTTCAATATCAATAATAGGAGTATTATATTTTATCTTCGGATTCGTCACCTGGCTCAACGGGTCACTTATGGTTTTCTTTAAAACTGCTTGCGAGTTAACTCCTTTTGAAGCAAGTCTGGTTGTGCTTGCGTTTTATATTGCCTATTTCGTTATGGCCCTTCCTTCATCGTTTGTGCTTAAAAAAACAGGATATAAGAATGGCGTTTTCATAGGTTTATTAATTATGGCAGTTGGTGCACTTATTTTTATCCCTGCAGCATATTCGAGGATGTTCGGAGTATTTCTGGCAGGTTTATTCATTCTTGGTACAGGGCTAGCGCTGCTACAAACAGCTACAAATCCTTTTATTACAATAATAGGTCCGCGCGAGAGTGCAGCTAAAAGGATGGCTATCATGGGTATCTGTAATAAAATGGCAGGAGTGATAAGTCCGCTAATTCTTACTGCGCTGATCTTGCACGGTATGGAAAATTTCAGCGAAAGCAATCTTGAAAAACTTACTATTGATCAGAAAGATCTGTTACTTAATGAGCTATCGTTAAGGATAGTAATACCCTACGCTGCTTTAGCCTTATTACTGGCTCTTTTTGGCGTTTTGGTGAAATTTTCTTCATTGCCTAATGAAATAGATATTGAGGAAGATGATCATGAGACTCTTAAGGGCTTTATCAGACAGATACCTGCTGCTATAAAGATCCCTCACTTACTGCTAGGAATTATTACAATATTTGTTTATGTAGGCGTTGAAGTCATGGCCGGTGACAGCCTTACTCAATTTGGAAAATCTTTGCAACTGCCATATGCACCAAAACTCACAGCATTCACGATGGCCTTCATGGTATTTGGATATACGCTGGGCATCATACTCATCCCCAAGGTGATCAGCCAATCAAAAGCCCTGCTATTTTCGGCAATTCTTGGTGTACTGTTTGCTTTTGGAGCTGTTTATACATCAACAACAAACAATAGCCTTTTTTCATCAATTTTTGGATGGTTGAATAAAATTTTGGGATTCAATATTCCATTGATTCCCAACGCTGTCTTCTTTGTCACACTACTCGGTTGGGCAAATGCTCTTATGTGGCCGGCTATATGGCCCCTTGCTTTAAATAAACTAGGTAAATACACAAAAATAGGTTCAGCATTACTAATCATGGGTATTGCCGGTGGCGCGCTGATTCCCCCAACTTATGCAAAAGTTGGTCAGTCAATAGGTTTTCAGAATGCATTATGGATGATGGTGCCAATCTATATTTTCATTATTTACTATGCAATTTCAGGGCACAAGGCAGGATTAAAAAATGGATCATAATCTGAGAGAAATATTTGATTGCTTTATAACCGATGGTACTTTTCTGAAATGCGAACCATACGGCAGCGGTCATATTCATGATACATTCCGTATTGAGACCCGTGAAGAAGATAAGGATGATTATATTCTTCAACGACTTAATAACAAGATATTCAGGAACATACCAGCGCTTCAGGAAAATATTGAAAGGGTCACTGTCCATCTGAAGAATAAAATCAGCGCAATTTCCGGATCCGACATAAAGAGAGAATGTCTCAGTCTTATTCCTTCAAAAGACAAAAAAAGCTGGATAATTGACAAATCAGGCAACTACTGGAGGATGTATATTTTCATTTCAAATCATCGTTCATATAATATTGTTGATTCTCCTGGCAAAGCATTTGAAGGAGGAAAAGCAATCGGCCGTTTCCAGGCAATGCTTGCAGATCTTCCGGGAAATCCTCTGCACGAAACAATTCCTTATTTTCATGATATTGAGAAACGCCTGGAGACATTTAACAGATCTGTAAAAGAAAATCCGGCAGGAAGAGTGAAAAATGTTACTCATGAAATAGATTTTGTGCTTAAGCGGGCTGATCAGATGAAGGTTATTCTCAGAATCGGGAAAGAAGGTAAAATCCCTGTAAGGATAACACATAATGACACAAAATTCAACAATATACTTCTTGACGAGAACGATAAAGCTTTGTGTGTCATTGATTTGGACACAGTTATGCCGGGATATGTCCATTATGATTTTGGTGACGCAATCAGAACTGCGGCAAACGTTGCGGCTGAAGATGAAAAAGAACTCTCGAAAGTAAAGATGGATATCAATCTTTTTGAAGCTTATGCTACGGGATATCTCTCGGAAACCAGAGATACCCTGAATGATGTTGAGAAAGAGTATCTTGCATTTGCTCCGCGACTAATAACCTACACGATTGCTGTTCGTTTTTTAACTGATTATATCGATGGCGATACTTATTTTAAAATACATCACGAGCACCATAATTTGCAGAGAGCGAGGGCGCAGCTGAAGCTTGTTGAGAGCATGGAAGAGCAATATGGGGAAATGCAGAAGATAATAAGGAGATTAATATAAAGAAGGCACAAGGTACAAGGTGCAAAGGCACAAGGGCTGAACAGCGTATTTATAAGATCCCCTCCTGGGAGGGGGCGGGGGTGGGTTTTAAAGACAAAAGATAAAAGACAAAAGAAACAAGATAAAAGAACCGAGCCGAAGGCGAGCTCGACGAAGTCAAACAAGATAAAAGATCTAAATGGATTGGACCAAAGACGAAATCAAATTCCTGAAAACCCTTAATAATCCTGACAAGATACAAGCTTTTCTTGATGCCATTGATTACAATCCGAATTACGAATGCCGGTCACCACGGTGGGTATTGAAAAAGCGTTCGGCACACTGTTTCGAGGGAGCACTGTTCGCTGCAGCAGCATTACAATTCATTGGATATAAGCCACTTATTGTAGATATGCTGGCAGTAAATGACGATGATCATGTAATCGCTGTATTTAAAGAGGACGGACATTGGGGAGCTGTGGCAAAATCAAACTTTACATCCTTAAGGTTCAGGGAACCGGTGTACAGAACATTGCGGGAGCTTGTAATGTCATACTATGATTTCTTTTTCAATATTTACGGCGTCAAATCGTTGAGATCCTACTCTCTTCCATTCGACCTCACAATGTTTGAACCTCGCCATTGGGCTACAACTGATGAAGACCTCGAATATATAGGGGATAAGATAGAATCTCTTCATCATTTTCCTCTTGTGACAAAAAAAATGATAAGAAAGTTATCCAAAGCAAGCGATACAATGATGAAGGCAGGAATGCTTGGATCGAAACCCGAAGGACTTTTTCAACCAAAGAAATAATACGTTGTTTTTATGGAACCTATTAAATTATACAAATACCGCTGGATAGTTCTTTCCACCCTGATGTTCATTACCATGATGGCTCAGGTTCAATGGCTTACACATGCTCCCATAGCGAGAGCGGCTGAAGTATATTACCATGGCAGATTCAATCCCCTGTCATTTTTCAATATTGATTTCCTGGCTTCCTCATACATGATATTCTATCTTATTATGTGTATCCCGGCATCTTATTTCATTGACAGATATGGAATTGTAAAGGGTGTAGGCCTGGGTGCCATTCTTATGGCAGCGGGAGGTGCAATAAAAGGTTTTTCAGGTAATTCATTCACTTTGGTTCTGACAGGTCAGATACTTTTTGCCATTGCCCAGCCATTTGTCATTAATGCTCCGACAGCAGTTGCAGCGAGGTGGTTTCCTGTCAAAGAGAGGGCAATTGCAACAGGAATGGCAACTCTGGCACAATATATTGGTATTCTGATTGCCATGGTTGTCACACCAATGCTTATTGTCTCTTCTCCTACGGACCCTGCTTATGGCAACGGAATAGGAAGCATGGTCAGGATATATGGAATCGTAACAATTGCCGCATCTGTTGCAGCGCTTCTCCTTCTCAAGGAAAAACCTGCAAGTCCGCCTTCAGCTGAACCTTATGTAAGGGTCGACTTCTCCTCAGGATTAAAGCATATTTTTAAACTGAGGGATATGTGGATAATTGTCATTTTATTTACAATAGGCCTGGGAATATTCAATGCTGTAAATTCAATGATCGATTCAATTGCAGATTATCTTGATATCGATGATTCCAACGGCATGCTCGGTGGCATGATGCTTATTGGCGGCATAATCGGCGCTGTTATAATTCCCATACTATCTGATCTTTACAAGAGAAGAAAACTGTTTCTTGTGATATGTGTCGTCGGAATGGTACCAGGGATCGCGGGCATTGTATTTGCTCCGCATCTGACCGGTGGTTTTGGTGTCAATCCCGCAGCTGCCCATACAGTTGCACTGGTCTCTTCGTTCATACTGGGTTTCTTTGTAATGAGTGCAGGCCCTATAGGTTTTCAGTACGCTGCAGAAGTTTCCGCCCCTGCCCACGAATCAACATCTCAGGGACTTCTTCTGTGGGTCGGACAGCTTAGCGGCATGATCATGGTAACGGGAATGAGCATGTATAATAAGACCTTTTTACCTGCTTTTATGATTTCCTTCGTAATATTAATCAGCATTGCCGCCATCCTTATCTTCTTCATAAAAGAGTCTGCCATGATAAAGGCGGAAAAAGAAAGATAAGAGATTGCCACTTCTATAGTCGAAATATTTAATACCTTATAAAGCTGAATATCTGTGCTTTATAAATTCATTGTCTTAACCGTTCGAAGTTTTTTTTTGGAATTTGTTTTTTATTGGTATAACTTACATTTTTTTATAATGTAAGAACCAGTTGAAATTCCATCCGGAATAATTTATTATTTAAGTATAACCTATGAGTTTATAATTAAGTGATTAATATATAGACTAGTATAATCTCCATGCTTATTTATAAAATAATTTTTTTCTCGAAAATGAAGATAAAAACAAAGTTTGCTAGTATAGTGTGGCTGCTCTGGATAGTAACAGTTTCAGTGCAGGCACAGGAAGTGGTCACCACATCCGGTGGCTATGGAAGTTCTGCAAATGCAAAAATTACATGGACCATCGGTGAGCCAATAATCGAGACGATTTCTGGCACCAGCGCCATCCTTACTCAAGGATTCAATCAGGGAGATCTTTTATTAACAGTAATAAAAGGACCTGAAGAATCCGGATTGATTATAAAAGTGTATCCGAATCCGGCATCTGACCATATACGGTTATCTGCCGGAAAAGCGGAAACAGAAAATCTCAAATATTTGCTTATTGATATGGGAGGTAAAGTTCTTACTGAAAAGAATATGTCCGGTGGTGAAGCAGACATATCTGTCAGTGGCCTGGCACCTTCAACATATATATTAAAGGTTTATCAAAACAAAAAAGAAATCGGAGTATTTAAAATCATAAAAAAATAACAAATGAAAAGAATTTTACTCACATTGTTTTTAGGCTTGATAGTATTATTGCTTTCAGCCCAGGCTCCGCAGAGTTTCAAGTACCAGACAGTTGTCCGTGATGCAGTCGGTTCAATAAAAGCTAACCAGAGTGTCTCTTTCAGGATAAGCATCCTTGAAGGTGCATCACCAGTTTATGTTGAAAAATTCGTTGCGGAAACAACAAATGATTATGGTCTGGTTACACTGGATATTGGAACAGGCTCTTTAGTATCAGGATCATTTACAGGAATTGACTGGCAAAAAGATGGGCCTTTCTTCCTTAAAACAGAGATTGATATGGCCGGGGGCGAAACATTTACCGAGGTTGGAACCAGTGAGCTCTTAAGCGTCCCTTTTGCACTTCATTCCGAGACAGTAAAAAAACTAATTAATGCCACTCCGGTAACAGGTGATATGATTTATTTTAATGGGACTGCGTGGATAGCTGTCCCGGCAGGATTGCCTGGACAGTTTTTACAGCTTCAGACTACAAACCAACCTGCATGGAGCGGACCTGCATTTCCTACACTGACCACTGATGATGTATCAGCCATAACAAAAACAACAGCAATTTGCGGTGGTAATATCGCCTATGACGGTGGAGGTGCAATACAGGAACGCGGAGTTTGCTGGAGCACTTCTGAAAACCCGACAATTGCAGATTCAAAAACCTCTGATGGATCAGGAACCGGTTCATTTATAAGTAATCTAACGGATCTGATTCCAAGCACAACTTATTATGTAAGGGCTTACGCAACGAACTGGAGTACAGGATATGGGAATCAGGTAAGCTTTACAACCAGTATTGCAGACTATGATGGAAATACATATAATACTGTAACAATAGGAACCCAGGTATGGATGTTAGAAAATCTCAAAACAACTCATTATAGAGATGGCACTGATATTACTTATAATGTCTGGAGTGTTGGGACAGAAGCCTATTGCTGGTATGGCAATGATCCAGCAAATAAAGATCTTTATGGTGCATTATATAACTACTATGCTGTAACCGACGCTCATAATCTCTGTCCAGCGGGCTGGCATGTACCATCTGATGCCGAATGGACAACATTATCGACATATCTTGAAACAAATGGATATGGATTCGAAGGCAGTGGCAGTGATATTGCAAAATCACTTGCTTCAACTTCTGGATGGGCCACTAACGGTGTAGCCGGAAATGTTGGCAACGATCAGGGAACTAATAACACCAGCGGTTTTACAGGCCTTCCCGGCGGGCATCGTGCACCAAATGGAACTTTCTTTGTTTTAACAAGTTATGCCGGATGGTGGTCAACAAGTAACTGGAACCGAAGTATCAGTTCCAATGTTTCAACTCCGGACCGGGGGAATGCTAACCTTAACTATGGTTTCTCAGTACGGTGTATTAAAGATTGATATAATTGGTTTACTATCAAGACTTTTTACGAAGTATTATTTCTTGACATAACTTGAATATTTTAAATCTGCTGCTTTAATTATCATGAATTATGGCAGCAGATTTCGTTTTATCAGTCTCAGAAGCTTATTGATCATAATATTAGTTCAGGGTGTTATAGTCTAAAATTGTGACTCTGTATTTATCTGTATATCTTTTATTTACAATAATGGAATATCTTTCGGTCGAAGTTCTATTTGCAATTCCCTTCAGATTGACTATTTTTGAACCCTGAAAAAACCGGGGATATTATGGACATATCGGGTAAAAGTTATAAAGCATTCATTGAGAGACAGGAAGCTTTAAAAAAGCAATACGGCCCAAAACAGGCAGAGAAACAGCATTCCAAAGGCAAGCTTACCTCTCACGAACGAATCAGCCTACTTTTTGATCCAGGTACTTTTGAGGAAATTGATGCTTTTGTGACTCCTGCCGATCAGCCGGTAGAATTCGGAAAAGTTGAGAGAACATATGGCGATGGGGTGATCGTAGGTCATGGAAAAGTAAACGGACGACTTGTATTCGCCTTTGCCCAGGATTTCACAGTAATGGGCGGATCTCTTGGCTACGTGCATGCCAAGAAGATCGCAAAGATCCAGGAGATGGCCCTTAAAATGGGCACTCCGATAATAGGTATGATGGATTCCGGAGGCGCAAGGATTCAGGAAGGCGTGGCAAGCCTTAGCGGTTATGCCGCTATCTTCCATAATATAATCCATTCTTCGGGTATCATTCCGCAGTTATGCGTAATTATGGGACCCGCAGCAGGCGGTGCAGTCTACTCCCCTGCCCTCACCGATTTCGTCTTTATGGTAAACCATACCAGTTACATGTTTGTGACAGGACCCAATGTTGTCAAAGAGGTTCTTAATGAAGATGTTACATTCGA
>JAPLEC010000394.1 GCA_026391515.1 Bacteroidia bacterium
CAGGATATACCTTATATTATTATACACAATAAATCGGATCTTGAAGAACCAACCGTTTTGTTCAAGAATGAAGTGCTTAAAAAAAGCGGTGCTGAACTTTTTGAATTTTCTGCTGCCGATAAACGAAATTTTGAAAAACTTATTAATCTGATCCGGATCTCTATACCTGAGCACTCTTATAAGACCCCGACTCTTCTCGGTGATCTCATCAGTTACGGAGATATTGTTATTCTAATTACACCCATCGATGTAGAAGCACCGGCAGGCAGGTTAATCCTTCCACAGGTTCAGGCTATCAGGGATATTCTTGATAATGATTCTGTTGCAATTGTTCTAAAAGAAAGGGAAGTAGATGCTTTCCTGAAAAAAACTAAAATAAAACCGGCACTTGCCATTACAGATTCCCAGGTTTTTGTAAAAGCTGATGCATCAATACCTGCTGAAATCCCTCTCACCAGCTTCAGCATAATGCTTGCCAGGTTTAAAGGCGACTTTGAAAATTATCTTAAAGGAACTCCGAAAATCTCTGATTTGAAGGATGGCGACAGAGTGCTTCTTTTTGAATCATGTACACACCATGTAGCCTGCGATGATATCGGAAGGATAAAGATACCTCGCTGGATTACAAATTTTACCGGCAAAAAAATTGATTACGATGTTGTCGCCGGTCTTGATGCTCTCCCCCGACCTATAAATGAATATTCGCTGGTTATTCAATGCGGAGGCTGTATGATTACAAGACGGCAGCTGCATAATCGTCTTCAATCTGCCATTAAAGCAGGTATTCCTGTTACCAATTATGGCATGGCAATTGCCTATGTACAGGGCATTTATAAAAGGGCTATTGCACCTTTCATAAAGAACCATGAGACTGGTAATACTTATCTGTAATCACACGTACTCATCCCCCCTTACTTTCCTTTTTTACTTTTCTTAACCCTCCCTCCGGCTCCCTCCCTTAAGACTAAGGGAGGGAGTGATGTTGCAGGTTATCAATAATATACTCCCCTTCCCTTATTCTTAAGGGAAGGGGTTGGGGGAAGGGTTTATATTAATAAAGAAGGGGTTGAGGCCATCAGAACCTGAAATAAATAAACGGCATAATGTCAGTAGTTCTCATCCGCAACAGAAGGACAGCAATGAGCATAACCACAGCAAGTTGTGCAATTAAGGGAGTTTTAATAAATAATCCTCTGTAAGATTCTTTAATTCTTTCGGGAAGAAGATGAATTATATAACCAACTGCCATCAGAATAAAAACACTGCTATATGCCAGTAAAACTGTTAAATAGGACCCGGGAGAAAAATTCTCTCCGATCTGTTTTAACATAAGAACCGCATTATTCATATCAGGTGCCCTGAAGAATATCCAGCAAAAGCTGACAAAATTAAAGGTAATAAAGACTGCCAGAGCTCGACCAAAACGTCCTGATTTCAACCGATCTCCGAATATCGAATTCCATATCTTGTTAAAAACAAGGCCGATGCCATGTAATCCGCCCCAGATAATAAAACGGAGGGAAGCTCCATGCCATAATCCTCCGAGTAACATTGTAATTAACAGGTTTATCCCTGTCCTGATTTTTCCTTTTTTGTTACCACCAAGTGAAATATAGAGATAATCCTTGAGCCATCGCGAGAGAGAAATGTGCCATCTCTTCCAGAAATCAGAAATTCCGGCTGCTTTATATGGCGAGTTAAAATTGATCGGCAACCTGAATCCCATTATAAGAGCCAGACCTATTGCAATATCAGTATAACCCGAAAAATCACAGTAGATCTGAAGTCCATATCCATAAATTGCCATCAGGTTTTCAAAACCGGAATATATTGTCGGGAAATCAAAAACGCGATCAACAAAATTTGTTGCAATAAAGTCTGAAATAATTATTTTCTTGATAAGCCCCTTTGAAATCAGGAACAGTGAATAGCTGAATTCTCTTTTTGTCAGGCTGAAATCAGTATAAAGCTGTGGTATAAATTCAGAGGCTCTGACAATCGGTCCGGCAACAAGCTGCGGGAAAAATGAGACGTAAAAACCAAAATCAATGATATTTCTTACAGGTTTCAGCTTCCCCCTGTAAACATCAAGAGTATAGCTGAGCGACTGAAAGGTGAAAAATGAAATTCCTACCGGAAGGATTATATTACTGATATTGAAAGAAGTGCCCAGATGTTTATTTGAAAACGAAGCAAGAAAATCATATACCTGCAGATGGCTTCCAAACAGGTTATTTATTGTATCAACAAAAAATCCGGTGTATTTAAAATATGCAAGAATGCCAAGGTTGGAAATCAGGCTTAAAAGAATAAAAAGACGTTTTAAGGATTTCTTTTTTGATTTGTATATCAGCAATCCGCATGTAAAATCAATTACTGTCACAAAAATCAGAAGGAACAGAAATAATCCTCCCGACTTATAATAGAAGAAAAGGCTTACAAGCAGAAGATAAAAGTTCCTTAGGAATAATTTTCTGTAAATCAGGCTGTAACCAACCAATACAAAAAACAGAAACAGCCAGAATGCAGGTGTTGTAAAGATAAAAGGCTTATCAGGATCATAAGTAAATATCTGTGATACCAGCGATCCGATCATTCCTTTTTCATGAAT
Organism: Bacteroidia bacterium; assembly: GCA_026391515.1. Classification (GTDB taxonomy): domain Bacteria; phylum Bacteroidota; class Bacteroidia; order Bacteroidales; family VadinHA17; genus LD21. The sequence goes on from JAPLEC010000394.1 coordinate 2,612, forward strand.
TTGTGGTTGAGGAGTTTTTTCGGGTATTGTTAAAGCAATGGTTACTGTATCAGACTTATTCTCAGAGATTCCCTGCATAATAGTATCCTTTGCTTCTGAAAAAAACATTGCCTCTGCAAGCATCCGTGATAGTGTATCTGCACCGAGATAAGTAAAATGGACATAATCTTTCTGAGCAAGCGGAGGTTTTTTCTTCGACCACTTTATGATTGACGACTTGCCTCCCATGGCACTATAGGCATCCCAGAAGGCTGTTCCGGCTTCACGGGCAGCTTCCTCCTGGGCTTTGACTATTGACTGAATATTATTGTATGAGACTATGCTATCACCTTCATTTGAAGCCATATCTGTAACACTTACTACAATTACAGGCACTGTCGGAGCTACATCTTTGAGAAGTATAAGCTGTCTGTACAATCCACGTTTGTAATATAAATATTCGTGTCTGACATTCTTCACAATATTCAATCCGTAATGAAGAATTATCAGGTCAGGAGAGAGCATTTTGTAGGAATCTTCAAGGTTGTTTTTATCGACCATTGTGAATTCAAGCCCGGCACTGCCGCGCTGTGGAATATTGTCGACTATAACACCTGTTCTGCTTTCAATGCTGATTCCATAAATATCCGGACTGACCCGGCCTTCAAATTCAATCTGAATATCTTTTGCTCCTCCCAGGCTGAAATCGATTTCATGTAAACCTTCACCATTTTTCAAAGAGTCGGCAGCTATCTTATTACCATCTGCTTTAATTGTGATATCTACTTGTCCTCTTTTAATCTCATAAAAAATTCTGAGGATATCAAAAGCTGCAACAGCACTATCTGCAAAATTTGAAGGACGTATCCTGATAAATGCTTTCTCGGGATTAGTTGAAATTCCTCCCTCTGGTAAATATCTGCAGATAGTCATGAAGGGACCGAGCCTGTTATGATTAATTTCCCCGGTTTTGTAGGAAAGATAATTATAGCGTTTCCAGTTTGGAGACGATTTCAGCCAGATTGATTTAGTGCTCATTACCGGCATAACAGGAAGGAATAATCCCGGACCTGTACCCCCCCTGCCCTTTCTCAGCATCTGACGAAGATAGAAAGTGATTCTGTCTCCTTCAATCTGGGAATCGCCATAATACATAATTCTTGTCTGGTTATTTGACTCCCTGAGTGTATCAATGAAAGAGTGCAGCGGGTCTGGTTTTTTATTCTCAGAAACAGGAACTAAAATATCAGCAGAATAAACTGAATCGGTTGCTTCTGTTGAAGATGAATCTGTAGCTTGCTCATTAACAGGAGTTTGAAATGAATTGTCATTTTGGGTATTGCCGGTAACAAGCGACGGGAAGAATTCCGATAAGGACGGAAATAATTTGCTATCAGGGAAAAGATAGAAGAGTCCGGTAAAGCAGACCAGAAATACAAGTAATATTAAAAACGACCTGAAAGGGCGCATATGTTACTCATGAATCAGCTCTTTTTTTTTATTTTAAGCTTCTGCCCCACCTGTATCTTCTGAGGATCTGAAATGTTATTTAATGTCAGTACTTCAGTGGTTGTAACATTGTCGTAAAGCTTCACAATATCCCAGATTGTATCACCATAACGCACTGTGTGTGTAATATAATCGCTATCTGCCTCAACCTCAGTTTTATTCTGAGCTGTCTGAGGATTTGCCTGAACATTTTTCCCGATCATAGCCTGTTTTTCTGCAAATGACATTGAATTTATTTTTGAATAGTACTCTGATCTGGAAGGATCGACAAAGACCACCAGCTTCTGTCCGACCCTGATAGTGTTCCGGTAAATGTTATTCCAGTACCTCAGCTCCGACAAGCCTATCCTGTACCATTCTGAAATAAATCCAAGGTTATCGCCATCTTTCACGGTATAATAAAGTTTTGTTTTCCCTTTGATATCGGCTGGTAAATAAGCAGATCGTGAAGGATCGCCAATTAGTATAGTTTTATTAAGATAAATATCTGATTTATAGCGTCTTATAGTGTCATTAAGATCGATAAAATCTCCAAGATGACTAACTGGTAAAGTCAGCGCAAATGGTTTTGTTGAGCCAGGAATAAGGCCTGTCCGGTATTGTGGATTCAGAGCACGAAGTTCACCAAGAGGTATTTTCATTACTTCAGAGATCTGAGTAAGATGAATATCTTTATTGATCATAATTGTGTCAGTGGCAACAGGGAAATTTATTGGCAATGGCAGAATATTTTCTTCCGGATAATAATTTACTGCATAAGTTGCAGCAACATATTGTGCTATATATCCTCTTGTCTCTCGCGGAAGCCTGTAAAATATTTCCCAGTAATCTTTTTTATTCCCTGATCTCCTGATGGCTTTATTGACATTGCCGGGACCGCAATTATAAGCTTCAATAACGAGTATCCAGTCATTATAAATATTGTACAGGTCTTTTATATATTTCGCTGCAGCGTGAGTCGATTTTACCGGATCTCTGCGTTCATCAACAATTGAATTGATTGTCAATCCGTAAGATCGACCGGTGCTGTACATGAACTGCCATAAACCTGTCGCTCCCATTCTCGAAACAGCATTAGTATTTAGTGCTGATTCAATAACAGCCATATATTTCAGCTCTGCAGGAAGGCCATAGGAATCGAAAATATCCTCAATCATCGGAAAATAGTAATCCTTAAGCCCAAGCACTGCACTGAACTTATCTCTTTGTTTTATTGTATATACCTGAATATGGTTTCTGATGATTTTGTTATAGGGAAGCTTAATAATCGAACTGATTTTACTGATCCTGTTTATATACACAGAATCATCATATTGAACTCCTGCCGTATCATATGAAAAGATATCAGGATCATTCTGAAGTGCCATTTTCACGTACCAGCAATTGACCAGACTGTCGAGGTCGGCTGTGATTTTCTCAATACCGGCATCTGATCTGATAATAATTGTATCAGGAACGGAATATGCCTGCACTCTTAGTATTGCTGCAAATAATAGTATAATAAGTGTATTAATTTTCTTCATTTACTCAAGTTGTTAAAAAGTTACTCTCAGGCTCACGCTAAGTCCCAATCCTGAATGTTCAATTAAGGGTACCTGCATTGGTGCTATTGTAAGGTCAAGGTTATTGGTGATATCATAATTAAAAAGGCTGGCATCGACATTGGCATCAAGGATAGTAACCAGGTACCATGCTGCAATGCCTATATAAGAAAGATCACGGTATTTCTTATAATAGTCGATCATCCTCAGCATCCTTTCCTTATACCATGCGGCAGCTGAAGGGTCATAAGTATCGGGATAAAGTACCGGATCATAAGTTGAAGGGTCAACATTTCTGATAAGTTCCAGATAAGAGTCTGTTTCAGGTATTCTATCAGTGAAATCCTGATAAGCCCGCATAAACTTGGTATACTCTTTTGTATTAAAATCGATTGCATAAATTAATCCTGCGAAGCCTGCATATACGATGGGTACTTTCCAGTATTTTTTATTATAGATCTGTCCAAGACCAGGTAATGCTATAGCAAGCATGGTAGCTCTGAAAGGCTCTGCCTTAAATTGTTTCTTTTCAGTTTTCACTACAGGAATAGTATCCTGTGCAACGATATTTTGCTGATGGCAAAATAGCTGCATAACAATAAAAACCGCTATTAATAAATATTTTCCCAAAATAAATGCAAACCGGAAAAAGTTTCCGGTACCAGTAAAACGGCGCGACAAAGATAATTATTTTCAGGAGTTCAGACGATCAAACACTCCCAAAATACGCTCCATCTCTTCAGGGTTTTCGAACGGAATTACGATTTTACCTTTACCCTGATCGTTGATTCTGAAGTTTACTTTTGCAGAAAATATCTTGTTTAAATGTTCGGAAAGCTGTGCAAAATCCTGGTTCAGCTTCTTCTTTCTCTCCAGCTTTTCAGGATCCTTGATTTTCTCAGATTGAAGATGTCTGACAAGCTCTTCAGCCTGGCGTACTGACAAGTCACCGTCAATTATCTTATAATAAACATTGATCTGTTTTTTCGGATCTTCAATATTTACAAGGGTTCGTGCATGCCCCATCATCAGGTGTTTGTTTTTTATCCCGAGCTGGATTTCGGCCGGGAGCTTGAGAAGACGCAGATAGTTTGCAACTGTAGATCTCTGTTTGCCTACACTTTCGCTCAGTTGCTCCTGGGTCAGTTTACATTCCTCAATCAGCCGCTGAAAACTTATTGCAACCTCAATAGCATCAAGATCTTCGCGCTGAATATTTTCAACAAGCGCAAGCTCAAGCATTGCCTGATCATCAGCTGTTCTGACGTATGCCGGGACATGAGATAATCCCGCTATTCTGGCTGCTCTGAGCCGTCTTTCTCCTGCTATAAGCTGATATCTGCCGCCGCTTGTTTCACGTACGGTAAGTGGTTGAACTATACCCAGCTTCTTAATTGATATTGTCAGTTCCTCGAGAGCCTGTTCATCAAAGCTGGTTCTTGGCTGAAATGGATTGCCATCGATAGAATCAATCGCAATATCCATATTTGCTTCAACTTTTTTCTCAAGAACCTCTTTCTCAACTCCTTCAATTAAAGCACCCAGGCCTCTTCCCAATGCATTTTTTTTCGCCATCTCCATTGTTTTTTCTGTTGAATGCTAAAATACTTTTTAAACTTTTTTTACTCTTTCTTCTTCCTTCTCAATCATTTCCTTCGCCAGATTAAGGTAGTTTACTGTTCCTCTTGAATCGGCATCATATAAAATTGCAGGCTGACCAAAGCTGGGGGCTTCAGAAAGCTTGACATTCCGCTGGATGATCGTTTTAAAGACCATCTGCTGGAAATGCTTATTTACTTCCTCGGCAACCTGGTTTGATAACCTGAGCCTTGAGTCGTACATGGTCAGGAGAAATCCTTCAATCTCAAGATCTTTATTAAGATTATTCTGAATGATTTTTATTGTATTTAGAAGCTTCCCCAGTCCTTCAAGTGCAAAATATTCGCATTGGACGGGAATAATCACTGAATGTGAGGCAGTTAGTGCATTTACCGTAAGAAGACCGAGAGAAGGAGAACAATCGATCAGGACGTAATCATAATTACCACTGATTTTACTGAGCACACCTTTGAGTATCTTTTCTCTTTCAGGTCTGTCGAGCATTTCAATTTCAGCACCGACCAGATCAATATTTGAAGGCAGTAATGATAAATTCTCTACCTCGCAGCTGATTAATGCTTCTTTAGGATCATGACCGTCAATAAGACAATCGTAAATAGTGCATTTTATCTGGCGGGTATCGACCCCAATACCCGATGTTGCATTTGCCTGCGGATCAGCATCGACTATCAGTACTTTTTTCTCAAGAGCTGCAAGGCTCGCAGCCAGGTTAATTACTGTCGTTGTCTTTCCAACACCACCCTTCTGATTCGCAACTGCTATAATCCTTCCCATATAATTTTCTTTGATTTCTTGGTTTATTTTGAGCTTCAAATTTACTATTTAATGATCCATAGCCTCAGGAAGTGAAAGATGTAATTGTAAACATTTTTTTTGTGGTTTTCAACATCTTATTAACATGGCGTTTTGCCCAGAATAGTCATAATTTTTTGACTTGTTGACTCTTAATACCTTAGCACTTTAATAGAATTTTTTCTTTTAATCTGAATCATCTATTCCCGGTTTTATTTACATCTTTACATACTACAATAAACTAATCTTATGATTAATAATCCTTCACAAAACGAATGGTTCACCATCGTCAATCCCAATGCCGGTAACAGCAAGGGTAAAAAAGACTGGGACAGGATCTCGGCTCTTTTTGCAAAAGAGAAAATCCTGATAAGCTTCAGATTCACTGAAAAGAAAGGTCAGGCGACAGAATTTGCCAGAGAAGCAATCGGATCTGGTTTCAGAAAGATTATTTCTGTTGGTGGCGATGGTACTTTGAATGAAGTAGTTAATGGAGTTTTTACTCAGAATTTCTGCTCTTCAAAAGAGATTGTAATTGGGATGATCCCTGTCGGAACAGGCAATGATTGGGGAAGGATGTTTGGGATACCTCTTGTTTACGAAGGAGCTGTAAATGTTATAAAAGAAAATAAGATAATACCTCATGACATTGGAATTATCAGCTATTATAATGGCAGTGAACAGCATAAGAGATATTTTATCAATATTGCGGGACTTGGATTTGAAGCTCTCGTCGTAAATAAAACCAATAAGCAGAAAGATAAAGGAAGAAGCAACCGGGCAATATATTTTTATAACATTTTATCAAGTCTTGTCTTGTACAAAAAGCCTGAGGTTATTATCAATATTGATGGAAAAACAAGTACCTGTAAGATTTTTTCAATAAACGTTGGAAATGGCCGGTATTGCGGTGGCGGAATGAGGCAAACTCCTGATGCCCTGCCTGATGACGGACTTCTTGATATTACTGTCATTAAAGAAATGGGCAGAATTGAAGTTATCAGAAACCTTAAATTACTTTACGACGGGACAATACTCAGTCATCCGAAAGTTGATGGATACCGAAGTGATAATCTTAAGGTTAGTTCAGAAACGTTGGTATTTGCAGAAGCAGATGGTGAATCACTGGGACACACTCCTGCGGAGTTTGGCATTATTCCGGCTGGAATAAATGTCGTTTATGGCACCAAAATCATTCAATAAGCTGAATCTCAAATAGTTTAGGCCAGTTCTTCCCGGTGACAAATATTCTGTTCCCCTCTTTATCGAAAGCTATTCCGTTCAGAACATTAACGCTGGTATCTGTTTGCGGATCATTCAGGATTCCTTTAAGGTCAATATAAGCAAGTACTTTCCCTGAGACAGGATCAATTCTTGCAATAAGATCAGTCATCCAGATATTGGCCCATATTTCACCTTTAATATATTCAAGCTCATTTAACTGATCAACTTTTTTCTCGTTATCATATACTTCGATTCTTGATACAACTGTAAACATTTCAGGTTCAAGAAAATATAGAACATTTGTACCATCGCTCATCGCGATCTGGTCCTTGATTGTCGTTAAGCCCCAGCCTTCGGTTTGAAAATAAATTTTATTGATCTGCTTAAAAGTAGATTTTTCATAAACAAATCCTACTTTGGTTTTCCATGTAACCTGGTAAATACGGTCACCAAATAATGTTATTCCCTCGCCAAAAAGATTGGAACTAAGATTAAGCTGCCTTACAACTTTCCCTGTAACTAACTCGACTTCCCGAAGTGATGAGCCCTCCTGACCGGTTCCTTCATAAAGAACACCATTATCATAAAAAAGTCCCTGGGTGAATGCCCCCCTGTCATGAGGATAGGTATGAATTACTTTATAATTGTATCTTTTCGGTATTATGTCCGAATTGATTATCAAAAAACGTGTGATGGTCGTGGCTTTTCCATCTCTGTAGCCAATTGCTTTCAGTGATTTTCTGCCGGTATGTATTGTTAAAGATGATGGAACAGAGTATTCCCAGGGAGCTGATTTCAGGGAAGTTACTGTTTTTCCGTCAAAAGAAATTACGATTGAATCTGGCGGCTGATTTTTATTCTCCGGCTCAAGAACCACTTTTATAGGATCGCCAAGCTTGAACTCTGAATTTTCATCAGGCGCTGTCATTTTTATTAACCTGCCATCAGTTTTATCTGTCGTACTGATCTCTGTTACTTTTGGTGCAACATTCACATTACCTGACCTTCCGGAACACGAAATTATCCATGTCACAAGAAGCAGTATGAACATGCTCAGTAAATATTTCATACAATCATTTTTCATCTTGTTTCTTTTTCCGGGAAAATAAACGCTTAAAAATATTTCTTCTTGCGGAAGTAATTCGTTTTTCGGCTTCTCTCTGCTGAAGCTCAAAAGGAAAAAGGGTTTGCCATACTTCGCTCCAACCCGGGAATCCGCCGACATTTTTGTCATCAATATAAATGTCGACATCTATTTTCCGGCTTACCGATTCGTCCTGTACTTCTTCAGGATAGTTTTTGTTAACTGCATAAAATTCAATTCCATTCTTTTTGCAGTATTCGATAGCATCTTCGAGTTCCTTGCCTGTTCTGAAGGTCCAGAGTATCAATCTTGCCCCTCTTTTTTCAAGCTCTTTAAGTGTCTGAAATGCAAAGAGCTTCTCTTTCCCAATCTCAGGATACTGATGCTCGACAATAGTACCGTCAAAATCAATCGCAATTTTTATGTTTGTGAAATCAATCATCTTCAGATTTAAAGAGAAGCCAAATTTAACCAAATTGGCATTATTACTGAAATTTATCTTAATTTTGCTTTCCTCCTGAAAAATAAATTAATGAAGAGGCATATTCCTAATTTTATTACATCGCTTAACCTTGCAGCAGGTTTTATTGCTATAATTTTTTCGTTTAACGGTTATCTTTTAACAGGTTCATGGCTGATATTGGCAGCAATGATATTCGATTTTCTGGATGGTTTTTCAGCAAGGCTCCTGAAATTTTATTCCGAGATAGGGAAAGAACTCGATTCTCTAGCTGATGTTGTAAGCTTTGGCGTTGCTCCTGCAATTATTATCTACCAGCTTCTTGTTTCATCCCTTTCATTAACCGGTCCAATGATTCCGGATATGGATAAT
>JAPLEC010000323.1 GCA_026391515.1 Bacteroidia bacterium
CTATTCTCCCTTTCTCCCCCTCTCGTTTTCTCCCCCTCAAAATTTGGGAACTCTGCCTGGTGTCCAGGGAGCTTTAATTGCATCAAGCTGTTTTTCAAGCGTTTGCATATCTTCCCAGATCTTATTTACTTTTTCCAGCACAGGTGGAAATTCAGATTTAAGTACTGTCAGCTGGTCTTTTGCAATCTGTGAAATATTGCTGCTCGTGCTATAGCTGGTTATAGCAATTTCATTTAACCTGTCGCCCAGCGGAACATCAGCTGGGGGAATCTCTTCGGAGCTGGCTTTTGCTTCCTGTCCTCTGAATCTGAATGCAACAGCTTCAAGCTCTGAAATGAGTCTTGCTGCTTCTTTCTTCATCTCCTGAGTTGAAGCAGGGGTATTTTGCAGTGCCTGCATAATAGCATTGGCCCGCCCGAGAAGCTCATTGTTATAATTCATTGTCCCATAAACAGTTCTGGCATATTCTGAAGCTTCTTTGAGCCAATTAAGCTTTGCGTTGTTGTCGGTTGACGGGAATGTTACAATATCAAGAGGTTTACAAATGAAGGAGACAGGACCGGCAAGTTCTTTAATTTCTCCCTTTGCATACATTGATAATGAGACTTTGTAAGTCCCTGGCATAGCCTGTATTCCATTTCTTCCTGTGGTGACCGGATCAAATTTAGTTGTGCTGACTGGAGAGAATCCTGAATAGGTAAAATTCCAGTTCACCCTGTTCACACCTTTGGAAGCCGATTTGAAAATCTGTTTTACGAGATTGTCACTTTCGTCTGTTATCGAAAAAATAAGATATGGCTTGATCTCTTTTTCTTCAGCCTGAAGGGTTTCATAAGATAGCTGAGGAATCTTTTCTCCTTTTTCAAATAGCTCTTTTTCTTTTTTCTGTCTTATAGCCTTATCTGTTTCAGGCACATCTTTGACGTAGTATGTAACTGTGGCGCCATACGAAGGGTTTGCAGCCTTAAAATATGTCGAACCCTGCTGGTCAAATCCATCTGTTTCGACAAACATCTTTGCATCTTTAACAGGAAAGATGCAGCCATCCTTGTCAAGCATCTCCTTTTTGAAATTCCTCAATGGTGAATAATCATCAAGAATATAAAAACCTCTTCCGAAAGTACAGATTACCAGATCTGTTTCCCGTTCCTGGAATACAATATCTCTGACTGCCGAAGTAGGTAAACCGGATTTTAATTCATTCCATTCATTACCGCCATCAACTGAAAAATAAAAGGAGAATTCTGATCCGGCAAAGAGTAAATTTGGATTGACAGGATCCTGTTCAAGAGTATGTATCGTTCCATTTACCGGCAACTTATTGGTGATCATGGTCCACGTCTTACCCTTATCGGTGCTTTTAAGGATATACGGTTTGAAGTCGTCCTGAAGCATATTATTAAAAGATGCGTAAACAATATTTTCGTTGAACTTATCAGGCAGTATATCACTTACATAGGTATATTCCGGGACACCCGGGAAAGTTGTTATCCTTGTCCAGTTTTTCCCTCCATCTTCGGTAACGGCAATGACTCCATCATCAGTTCCTGCGTAGAGAAGATCCTTCTTTACTTTTGATTCTGCAAGTGATACAACGAGTCCCCAGAGCGATGTCGATACATCTTTTGCAACGGCATCAATGCTCCAGTATTTACCCATCACCTTGAACTGATTACGGTCTTCATTTCTTGTAATATCTCCGGAAATAACTTCCCAGCTGTTTCCACGATCGTCACTTCTGAACACTTTGTTGGCAGCCATATAAATCCTTTCTCTCTGGTGAGGACTTATTATTAAAGGGGTATCCCAGTACCACCGGTAAGTCTTTTCGCCTTTGGGAGGAATCGGTTTTATACTGACTGCTTCCTGGCTCTTTTTATCATATCTGAATGCATTGCCATACTGGTATTCCGTATAAATTATATTTTCATCGACAGGATCTATTGCAACCCAGAATCCATCGCCGCCCATTGTAACAAACCAGTCATCATTTACAACACCATCCTTATTGGTATTGCGTGAAGGTCCTCCCATTGAATTGTTATCCTGTGTACCTCCGTAAACATTATAAAAAGGCAAAGCATTATCGACATTAACCCTATAGAACTGTGACACAGGCAGATTTGATTTGAAAATGTAGTTCTTGCCTTCATCGTATGTCTCATAAATTCCACCATCACCGCCTATATAGAAGTGCTTCGTATCGTTAGGATCAATCCACATTGCATGATCATCAACATGTCTCTGGTTATTACCTACAGAATTCCATGTTTTACCGCCATCGACCGTGACCTGCGATATAACCTCCAGGCTGTATACTTTATCTACATCCTTCGGATCACAGAAAATTCTGTTAAAGTATTGTCCCTGAGAATAATGAGAGCTCATTTTATCCCATGATGCACCTCTATTGGTGGATCTGTAAAAGCCGCTTGATTCACCCGTTGCTTCTGCTATAATGTAAATAACATCAGGATTTGCAGGAGAGATTGCAATTCCCATTCCTCCAATATCTCCGGATGGAAGTCCTTTCATAATCGTATCCCAGGTCTTGCCGGCATCTTTTGACTTATAAACAGCCGATTCGGGACCGCCACCGATTTTTGTATAAACATGTCTTCTTCTCTGTTCTGATGTTGCATACAAAACATCTGGATTACGAGGATCCATTATTACGTTGTTAACACCAGTATTCTCACTGATATCCAGCACTTTATTCCATGTTTTTCCTCCATCGGTTGTTTTATACAGCCCACGCTCTCCGCCCGATCCCCAGATAGAACCTTCAGCAGCAACATATACAATATCGGAATTGCGGGGATCGATAGCTATCATTCCTATCTGCCTGGAGTCCTTCAGTCCCATGTTTTTCCAGCTTGCCCCTCCGTCTTCAGATTTATATATTCCATCGCCATAACCGAGCTGGCGCTGATGGTTGTTTTCACCAGTACCTGCCCATACCACAAATGGATTTGTCGGATCAATTCTGATACATCCGATTGCATAAGCTCCATATGAGTCAAAGATGGGCGACCAGGTTGTCCCGTCATTGGTTGTTTTCCAGATGTTTCCAGCTGCAACACCCACATAGATTTCAGAATGATTTTCAGGATTAACTGCAAAATCTGCTATCCTTCCTGATGCCCATGCTGGTCCGATACTCCTGAATGTTAATCCGGAAAAAGCAGATGTTAGTACATTCTCTTTTTTCTCAGGTTCTTTGGCAGCTTCTTTCTTTTTCTGTGCTGCTGCGGGGCTAAAAAACATCAGTATTCCAAGAGATGCGGTTATTAAAATTTTTTTTCTCATAGGATTATATTGAATTTATTATTTTATCTGGATCATGCTAAGATAAGAAAATCCTGTTCAACCTCTCTGCAGTATTTAGCAGAAATTATTTCCTTTGTATATATAATGTGACATAAACAATCAGATATGATTTCGGATATATTACTTAATCGGAAAACTATACGAAAGTATTCATCGAAACATGTTGAAGATAAGCTTCTTAATGAGCTATTGACAATGGGATGCAGATCTTCAACGACCGGTAATATGCAGGTTTATAGTATAATTATTACCAGGGACGAGGAGAAAAAAAAGGAGCTTGCACCATGCCATTTCAACCAGAAAATGGTTACAGAGGCTCCTGTGGTATTAACATTCTGTGCAGATTTTAACAGATTTAACAAATGGTGCAGAGCAAGAAATGCAGAACCTGGCTACAATAATTTCCTGTCATTCTTCACTGCAGCAATTGATGCTCTGCTTGTTGCTCAGACTGTTTGCATAGCAGCAGAATCAAAAGGTATTGGAATTTGTTATCTGGGCACAACAACATACATGGCGCACAAAATAATTGAGATATTGAAACTTCCGAAAGGAGTTGTGCCTGTTACCACTTTGACAATCGGTTGGCCTGCTGAAAATCCTGAACAGGTCGACAGACTGCCGCTAAAAGCGGTAATACATAATGAAGCTTATCACGATTATTCGAGTGAAGAGATTGAACTTTGTTATAGAGAAAAGGAAGAGAGATCTGATTCGAAACAATTTATTAAGGAGAACAATAAAGAGACCCTGGCACAGGTATTCACAGATGTGAGGTATAAAAAGGAGGACAATATCCACTTTTCAAAAATACTTCTGCAGGTGCTTAAGGATCAGGGATTTATGAATCAATAGCCTCATATTAGATAAAAAATCACTTTGTGTCCTTAGTGAATTTCCTATGTGCTCTTTGTGGTTAAGTAAAATAAATCATTTAACCACAAAGGACACAAAGTACGCACGAAGAACACAAAGGCCAACAATTCAAAAATTATTTTAACATGAAAAAATACTTTTTCTGTTTATTAGGTTTAACAAGCTTTGCATCAAACTATCAATTGCTTGCACAGCAAGCCGGAACAATTGTTTTGGACGATGTTGTTCGTCCTCATTACAGGCAGGAAATTCTGCTTCCGAATATACCTGGTTACCTGACACTTAAATGTGATTTCCATCTCCATACAGTTTTTTCCGACGGGGTTGTCTGGCCTACTGTGCGGGTAAATGAGGCATGGGAAGATGGTCTTGATGCAATCGCCATAACAGATCATATTGAAGGACATCCCAAAAAGATGCCGGGACAAAAACGTACTCAATATGAAGTTACTTTGCAAAATGCTCTC
>JAPLEC010000372.1 GCA_026391515.1 Bacteroidia bacterium
CGGATATAGGCTGTCCTATCGTTGGTGACAGGAAATACGGCGCTTCGGATGAATTCAAACGACGTATCAGGCTGCATGCTTATTCATTATCGTTTCCCCATCCGGTTGACGGAAGAATCATAACTGTGAAATCTCCGATGCCGGAAAAATTCCTGTCGCTGAAGCTGAAGGATGAGAAATATATGTGAATTTGAGGCGTTGCCCCACAACCCAGTTACTTTTTTGTCTTGATAAAAAAAAGTAACCTAAAAAAATCAAGGCTGTAGATAATTTTGGGGCTCCTGTTTTTCAGCTTGCCCACGCAATACAACTCGTGCTCCGCAATTGCGGAGCACTCAAACAGTATTGCTTACAATAAGCCCTCGCCGCAAGCCTCAAAACAGTCGCTTTTTCCCAAAATTCTCTGAGGCCTTTTGAAATCCATTTTAAAAATAATGGCGCGGGGGCAAAACCGAAAATGGTGCGAACTGCAGACTTTTTGGTGGCGCCGTTAAGGCTTGTGTAGCGAGCGGACAAAAAGGCTGAAGTTGGCATTTTCGGACTCTTTTTCTTTGGTTCATTTCTTTTGGAGGAGCAAAAGAAATGAACAAAGCTTTTTATGCAAGCAAAAGAACCGAGGAATCCCGCGAATGCGGGATGAGCAAGACAGGCGACCAAAGCGATCAAATTCACTTATATTTCTCATCCTTCCGCTTCAGCGACAGGAATCCTTCCGGCATCGGAGATTTCACGGTTATGATTCTTCCGTCAACCGGATGAGGAAACGATAATGAATAAGCATGCAGTCTGATACGTCGTCTGAATTCATCCGAAGCGCCGTATTTCCTGTCACCAACGATTGGACAGCCAATATCCGAAAGATGAACCCTTATCTGATTCTTCCGGCCTGTATCTGTCGAGATATCGAGGAGTGTATTTTCATTAACCTGTTTTATCGTCGTGTAGTTTGTAATTGAAAATTTTGCATCAGGCCTTTCACTGACAGAATGAACCTTCTGTGTTTTATCCTCAATAAGCCAGCTCTTAATTGTATCCTCACTCTTTTCAGGGATCCCATGGACAAGCGCCCAATAATGTTTTTCAGTCTCTTTCCACTTCTCCTTAATAATCTCCATGGCATCACGTGTCTTTGCAAAGAGCAGTACTCCCGACACCTCTTTGTCAATCCGGTGCACTACATAAGCCTTGTATCTTCCCTTGCTTTGACGCTTCAGAAATTCTGAAATTATTTCCTGGATGCTGAGGCTGCCATCGGTGCTTGATGTCGGCTTGCCTGCAGGTTTATCAACAACTATTACATCATTGTCTTCGTATAGAACCGGGAACGGAAATCCTGCTCTCGCCGCTTTGCCGGCCTGCTTATTAATTTCTACGACATCACCAGGTTTCAGCTTATATGAATATAACGTAACCGGTCTGTCATTTACCCGGATAATACCGCTTTGCAAAAGTTTCTTAATCCTGGTCCTTGGTGAATCAGGATAATGTTCTGCAAGAAATTCTATCAGAGTAAATGATTTGTTAACCTTAGTTTTCAACCAGTTATAAGTTATTTAATATTACCTTCATACTTTATTCTCCCTGCCCGCAGATTCTCATCAAAAATATCCTCCAGCTTCTTATTCACTCCCCTCAATCCATTAGCCACCTCCTCCGACCAGTCAAGATATTTCCTGATCCGGCTCTTTGGCCATGTTACCGGCGGATTGACAGTCATATCGCGGACATTCATGATCTTATCAGCCAGCTTCAGCTTTTTTGCTCTTTCCGATAGTGCAGGTGCATGAACTACCTGCATCCTTTTCCTCTCTTTCTTGCTGAGGCTCTTATCGTCTGTTACTTCAAGAGTGATGGATAAAATCTCTTCACCAAAAACTTCCAGGATCTTTGCAATCAGCTCATTCTTTTCTTTTTTGGTTTCAACAGTATCCTCAACAACATCATGGAGGATTGCTGCAGTGATCAGTACGGGATCCTTTTCATCAGCTTCATTTGCAAGAAGACTTGCAACCTGTATCGGGTGATTTATGTAAGGTGATTTGTCCTCTCCCTTGCGGAATTGTTTTCTGTGCCTGCCGGCTACAAACTCCAGAGCTCTCAGTATCAAAGAGATATCGTTCATTATCAGATATTTTTATATCTCTAAGATAATTGTTTTATTGGTTATATCTGGAAAGATCTGGGATTGTCTTAAAAAGTCTGTCGTCCCGTCCCGAGCACTCGGGACTCGGGACTCCGTCTTGACGCTTCGCTGTCTGTCGCTTCGCTCCGTCTTTATATTTAGAGACATACGACCGAAGGGAGTAAGACAGCGAGCGAAGCGAGCAAGACAACGACTGGAAGGAGCAAGACAGCGAACGCAGTGAGCATTTTCATGCAGTGGATTCTTATGCTATAATTATCTTTTTTCTTTGACCCCCTTTTTATTATTTTAATTTACATTTACTTAATTA
>JAPLEC010000132.1 GCA_026391515.1 Bacteroidia bacterium
AACTGCGCTTATTGCAGTTCCCTCCTTCCTCCTGAATATAATCGATTATGCTGAAAAAAATGGAATCGATCATCATGTTTCAAGTGTGAATAAAGCTGTTTGCATCGGAGATGCATTACGAAATACTGATTTTTCCTATAACACGCTTGGCAAAAAAATACATGAGAGGTGGCCGGAAATGAAGCTTTATTCCACATATGCATCAACAGAAATGGCTGCATCATTTACTGAATGCAAATATGGAATTGGAGGCCACCATCATCCTGAATTACTGATTGTTGAATTACTTGATAATAACGATTCTCCGGTTGCAGAAGGCGATGCCGGTGAGCTGACAATAACCACTCTTGGTGTTGAGGGAATGCCTCTGCTGCGGTTTAAAACCGGCGATATTTGCCATGGCCATTATGAACCGTGCAAATGCGGCCGGAATACCATGCGTGTGGGTCCGGTAATCGGCCGGAAGAACCAAATGATAAAATATAAAGGGACAACATTGTACCCTCCCTCGCTTTATGATGTTCTTGAAAATATTGAGGGCGTCAAAAATTACATTGTAGAACTTTACACAAATACTATCGGTACTGATGAGATATTAATTCGTATTAACTCTGATAACAGCTCTGAATCTTTTGAAAAAGTCATCAAAGATCATTTCAGGGCAAAGCTCAGGGTTGCTCCTTCGGTATCGTTCGAATCTGCCGATTACATTAATAAGCTGCAATATCCGACAATGAGCCGTAAACCTGTAAAACTCATCGACAGAAGGTAGCTGGCGACAAGTAGTACGGGAAACATATTTTATCAATAAATATGTCTGTTGAATTACTATTTCATAATTTTGTTCAATGAACCTTTAATCTTTAATTAAATGAAAAGCAAATTTTTGGTTATCCTATTATTATTTGTAATTCCGGGATTATTAAACTCATCATTTGCCCAGAACAAGCAGAAGGCCGCCAACATAGAAAAAATTGTATGGTTTGGTGTCGATTTTACAGCTGTAAAATTTACATTGGTTACTGACGATCCTGTAAAAATTGTAAATCAGTATCTTTCATCAATAAATACGGTGATTCTCGTCGAACCTGAAAAGTACAACATCAAACAGTATTTCAATAAAGCCGAAGTAGTCAATAGCATCGAAACTGCAGTGGAAAGTAATTTAAAAATTAATCCATCAGGCCTGGTAGTCACCAGTGAATATAAATTGGATCCTGGAGAGATCAAAAACATTATTCAGAAATATAATTCAAAGGATAATAGCGGTACGGGTCTTGTCTTTATAGCCGAGAACCTGAGCAAGGTTTCACTTAGCGGAAGCTATTATGTCTGTTTTTTTGACATTGCTACGAAAGAAATAATTGATTCGAGACGGATGGTTGGAGCTGTAGGTGGTTTTGGTTTCCGGAATTATTGGGCAAGTACTATTTTTAACATCATGAAAGTCTGGTCATTACAGTAATAATAAATAATATTTATGTCTATGTACGAACTGATTCTCCCTTTAGGTATAATCAATTTTGTTCTGGTTTTAACGCAGATTCTGGGCGGCTTGAGAATAATCAAGGTACCTTTTAAGGTCCATAAATTTCTGGGTATAACACTGGGGGTTTTTGCGGTGATTCATGGTGTAATAGCCATCTTCTTCAGATAAAAATATACCCTTAATATCTAGTACAGATGCTTTAACCAGGTAAAAACCAGGTTGAAATGATTGTTTTTTATGCAATCGGTTTTTTAAAACCAGATTTATATTTTATTTTGCGGACTCTTACAGAATTATTATCAGACTAACTCAAGAGCAGCTTAATCAGCTATGAAGAATACAGTATTAATGACAAAAACTCAGATCCAGGTACGATTCAGTGATGTTGATTCAATGGGAGTAGTATGGCATGGTCAGTATATAAAATATCTTGAAGATGGTCGTGAAGATTTTGGTAATAAGTTTAATATCAATTACCTGGATTTTCACAAACGGGGCATTCTGATCCCCATTGTAAAAATTGTCTGTGATTATAAAAGACCCCTGGTATATGGCGATACCGCTACTGTGGAAACCAGGTTTATTAATTGTGAGGCTGCAAAAATTCAATATGAATACGCAATCTATAATAATAAAAATCATGATCTTATCGCGACCGGTTCAAGTACACAGGTATTTCTGAATTTAAATCATGAGCTAATGCTTGGCTTCCCCAGGTTTTTTATTGAATGGAAAGAAAAGCACGGATTGCTGGAAGAGGTCAATAAATTTAATCTTTCGTGACAGACGTTTTCATCTCATCTGATAACATAATCACCTCACTTGGTTTTAGTACGGGCGAAAATGCTGCCAATATGCTGGCTGATAACACTGGCATTCAATTGACTGAAAATGAACGTATTGCCCCAGTACCTTTTTATGCATCCCTCATCAATTCAGAGCAATTGTATGACAGATTCTCGACTTTTGATGATCCGGATAAATTTACACGTTTTGAACAGCTGGCAATTTGTTCACTCAAAGATGCATTATCAGACACAGAGATTGATTTCACAGATTCAAAGACTCTCTTCATTTTATCGACTACAAAAGGAAATATTGATCTGCTTGAAAAAGAAAATGAACATAAATTCGGAAGGGAAAGAATTTATTTATGGAACACGGCACGACTTTTACAAAGCTATTTTAAGTTCCTGAATGAACCGGTTGTAATTTCAAATGCCTGTATTTCAGGTGTTCAGGCAATTATTACAGGAGCCCGGCTTATCAGGGCCAATTTATTTGAAAACGTCGTCATTAATGGTACTGATATAATCACCGAATTTGTACTATCAGGATTTAATTCATTTCAGTCGCTCAGCACCGGACCATGCCGCCCATTCGACAAAACCAGGAATGGTTTATCGCTGGGCGAGGGTAGCGGGACAATAATTCTTACAAGCAAGCCTGTTATGTCCGGCGGGACAAATTACATCCTGGTTGGAGAAGGATTTTCCACCAACGATGCAAATCATATTTCCGGTCCATCGAGAACCGGTGAAGGATTATTCATAGCCATAAACCGTTTGTTGAAAAAATCACCTTTAACTGTTGATTATATTTCAGCTCATGGTACTGCAACACTTTATAATGACGAAATGGAATCAATTGCAATTACCAGAGCCGGATTACAATCGGTGCCGATAAACAGCTTTAAAGGTTACTGGGGCCATACCCTGGGTGCTGCAGGAATAATAGAATCTATAATGGGCATCTGGTCAATCAAAAACAGTGTTATACTGAATACAAAAGGTTATAACGAATCAGGAGTGACTAATCCAATATTCATTGTAAACAAACCTGTACAAAAAGAAATTAACACATGCCTTAAAATCGCATCCGGATTTGGTGGCTGCAATGCAGCATTAATATTTTATAAAAAGTGAAAGAAAATTACATAATCAGCAGTTACTGTTCAATCCAAAAAAATATGGTTATTGTTGATAATAAGAGTGTTTATTCCGGAACAAGTGCTGATTTTGGTGAATTTTCTGCAAGCATCTATAAGCATTTTACCATCAGTTATCCCAAGTTTCATAAAATGGATAACCTTAGCAAGCTTGCTTTCCTGTCGGTTGAACTGCTTTCCGGTAGTAAGAAATCAGATCATAAATACAAAGGAGATGAGATTGGTATAATTCTCATGAACAGTTCATCTTCGCTGGATACTGACCGGCATCATCAGGATACTATAATCGACAGATCTAATTATTTTCCAAGTCCGTCAGTCTTTGTTTATACTCTTCCAAATGTGGCTATCGGAGAAATCAGCATCAGGCATAAGATCTTCGGTGAAGGCAATTTCTTTGTCATGGAAAAATTCAATCCACAATTCATAGTCAGTTATATTCAACAACTATTTTATAATGAGATAATTAAATGTTGCATTGCCGGATGGGTCGAAATTGATGGCAATGATTATGAATCAGTGGTTTTTTTAATTGAGAAAACAGATCGAACTGATAAGGGAATTGCTAATTTTGAACCTGGCACTATTCAAAAGATTTATAATAAAATGAAATAACATATGGAACAGCTCATTCAAAAACTAAAGGAAGAAATCATTGTCGCATTGAATCTGTCAGAGATGAAGCCGGAAAACATAGATGAAAAAGCTCCTCTTTTCGTTGACGGTCTTGGCCTTGATTCTATTGACGCTCTTGAACTTACTGTGCTGCTCGAAAAGAAATACGGCTTAAAAATCAATACAGCAGAAGAAGGGAAAAAAGTTCTCTATTCTGTCAGATCAATGGCCGAATTTATAACCGTCAATAACAAGAGCTAAGCTGCTCTTAACTATTACATTTTGACCATGTTCGTGGTAATATACCTTAGTTCTAAATAAAATCAGATTGTGACGGAGAGAGTTTTTGTAACGGGTGTTGGTATTATTTCAGCTATCGGTCTGAATTTAAAAGAAACTATCGCTTCATTGCAAGGCTCGAAGAGCGGCATCGGCAGGATGAATCTGCTGGATTCAATTTATAAGGATGAAATACCTGTTGCAGAGGTCAAAGCAACTAATAAAGAGCTTACTGATCTACTTGAAGTCACCACAGATAAAGGAATATTTTCCCGCACTGCTCTGCTGGGTATTGTCGCTGCAAAGCAAGCATTAGCAGACTCTCATATAAATGACATTAAAAAATACAGGACCGGCCTGATTTCAGCCACAACGGTTGGCGGAATGGACAGAAGTGAAAAGTTTTATAAAAAATTTCAGAAAGATAACTCAAGAGGCAGGTTGAAAGATATTATCACACATGATTGCGGTGAGAGTACTGAAAGAATTGCCGATAGTATTGGAATAAGAGACTATGTCTCAACCATCAGTACAGCCTGTTCTTCTTCAGCAAACTCAATATTGACAGGAACCCGTCTGATCGAAAACGGAATAATGGACAGAGTGATTGCAG
>JAPLEC010000077.1 GCA_026391515.1 Bacteroidia bacterium
ATACATTATTCATCATTTGAACATAAGTTCTCATTTGGTGGGCCTCGGGATGAAAACTGGTATAAAGATGATTTAAGAAACCAACGGTTAATAAGATTTTTATCAAAAAAGGAAAATAGAATCTATTCATTAAGTAAGGGGCTTGAAGCTGAGTATGGTAAAGTAAAAATTTATTTTAATGAACCAAACAATATTTCCATTGCACTAAGCATAATGAAAAAGTCATTTAAAAAATCTTATGATTTATACTTAAAACTCAATCTTATGCATGGATCAGGAACAAAAGAAATCATAGAAAAAGATAAATCAATGTTATATGATTATTTTGAGGAAATTATAACTAGTCTGACCTTCGCCTATATTGCAATTGAGTCATTTTCAAATGCAGCAATACCAGAAAATTATAAACATAAGATTATAAATGAAAAGGGAATAAAAGAAATCTGGCCAAAAGAGAGTATTGAAAGATGGATGACAACGAGCGACAAAGTATCAGAAATCCTTCCTAAAATATTCAAATCCTCAAACATTAAGAATGAACCTTTTTGGTCACACTTCAAAGAGCTTGAGAAATTTAGAAATGAGATTGTTCATCAAAGAACGATTGAAAAAGGGACTAAGCTTGACTCTGAGATTTTTAAATCCCTCATAAATTATGACATTTTTACTAAGATTAAATCAGCAATTTCAGTAATTGAGTTTTTTTATAGACTTGATAACGCACACCCTTTTTTCCCTTTAGGCTTAGGAATCGCTACATTTCAAATTCACGAAATTGATGATATAGGACAACATCTAAAGCTGATTGACATTTAAAATGTACGCAACCTAACACGGACAATATGGGTAAGTTGTTTGTCACACTTTTTGCAATTTACCATCCCAAATCCCCAAATATCTCAATTAATTGTATATCAACAACATACAATATATCAGAAATCGACGTAGAGGCCATTTCTGAGCCCATTTAAGTCACTTCTAAGCCTTTAGAGCCACGATCTCTCTTTCATTAGTATCTACCATTAACGAAACGCAATAATCGCTTAAAACGCTTATAAACAGGCATATACGGCATTTGTCATTGTTGCACTATGCTCTAACTATTTATTAATCAGTGCATTAATTATGCAACTATGTTGCCTGAGACCTTATAAAGAACAAGATAAAATTGTTATAATTAGGGCAAAAGTTTAATTTTGATGGTATCTATGTCCCTGATTTTATCTTTTACGATCAAAAAATGAATTTGCATATTGATATTGAAATTAATGAACCCTATAGTATAGAAAATGGTCTACCATTGCATTTTTATTATTATTCTTTTTCTGAAGAAGGATGGACATTAAAAGAGACTGACAGCATGCGAGATGCCTTCTTTTCTTTAAAAGGATGGTTTGTCGTTAAGTTCTCTGAGGAACAAGTTATTAGCTTCCCAGATCGATGTTGTAAAGTTATTTACAAGCTAGTCAGATCATTATTCCCTAATATGAAATTCTTAGAAGATTTTAATACTAATGAAGATCTAATACCTGTGAAATGTTGGTCAATAATTGATTGTATTAATTTAGAACGACAAAATTATCGAGAGAAATATTTAAAACTTGATGTAAAGCACCGGAAGGTAGAATTAAATGAGACTTTTCAATCTTACGTTAAGGAACATGAACAATATTTAAACATATCAAATTAAACAACTATAATAAAGGGAATGATCTGAAATGTTTCAGTATAGTTTCAGTAATAACAAACAAAAAAGCCTCGATATTGTTGTGTATCAAGGCTTTTTGTGTTTATTTTTGTTGACCCACCCCCGTGTCGTTTCACTCCACGGGGCAGGCTGGGCTTCCCGACTATTGCTCGCTTCACTCACAATGTCGGGATTTCCTCCCTTCGGTCGTCAACTTCTCGCCCAGTTGCCTCCCCTACATGCCCCTCAACAAAAAAACCGCTTTTCGCGGTTTTTTTGTTGACCCACCTGGGCTCGAACCAGGACTCTGCGGAACCAAAATCCGACGTGTTGCCAATTACACCATGGGTCACTGCTCCATTATTTGACGCTTCAAAACTAAAAAAAAATTTTGATTGTAAATCAGGATCAGGTTATCCCTGTTATATAAAATTATGAAACATTTGATTTTAACCAGATTTTATTTGGCTGCACTTTGATTAAAAAGCGTTGGTTCCGGTTCTTCCCATAAAGTAGGATGCTCTTCTTCGAACCTTTTCAATATGGCTCTCATGATAGTCTCCCTGAGAAACTCCGATTTATTCTTAACCCTGAAACGGTCGCAGTAAATACCCAGAGCCCTCATCTCCCTGTTGTTCAGCATTAAGGAGAGCCTGTTGCTGCGCCGTAACCTGTCCTCTTTATATGCAGAATGTCTCACTGTCAGTGATATTCTGATTTGCCTGCAAAAATATAAAATCACTTCATAACAATACAGCAGAGTTTTTTAACATAAAGAAAAAGCCAGTCTTTAACTGACTGACTATCTGATAGTTAAGATATTGACAACTTGTTCCTGACCTCCTTTTTTATTCCCCCATGGGGGGAAAAATCTCTACATTTTAATTGTATCTCCGATACAACTATAGTTTTCTCCCCCTCCCAGGGGGAGTCCCGCAAAGCGGGAAGGGGGTTCTTATTGTCAGCAGCGACCCATTGCATTCAAGTCAACAAATGCTTCTTTCAGCCTTGCAATAAAAGACTCCTCACCTTTCCTCATCCATACCCTCGGATCATAATACTTCTTATTCGGTTTATCTTCACCTTCAGGATTTCCGATCTGTCCCTGCAGGTAACCCTGTTTTTCCTTCTGATATTTGTTTATACCATCCCAGAATGCCCATTGCATATCGGTATCAAGGTTCATTTTGATAGCACCATATTTGATAGCTTCAGTTATAAGATGCTTTTCGGAACCTGAACCGCCATGAAATACAAAATTTACAGGATATGGTCCGGTATTAAATTTCTTCTGAATATACTCCTGGGAATTTTTCAGAATTATAGGTTTAAG
>JAPLEC010000302.1 GCA_026391515.1 Bacteroidia bacterium
ACATCAGCCCGGAGCAATAGCATACAGCGCTGAATTAATGTGGAAAATGCTTGATGAAACATGCAATGAGTTATCGAGAAACGGATTGAAAAAAATAATTTTAATGAATGGACATGGTGGCAACAACAGCTTTCTGCAATATTTCTGCCAGGCACAGCTTGCAAGCCCCAGAGATCATATTGTTGTATTTTTTCAACCGGATCCGAACCAGGCAACCCGGAAAGAAATCAACTCTCTGAAGAAATCAAAATCAGATGGTCATGCAGGCGAAGAGGAGACATCCATGATGTATGTTATACGTCCCGATCTGGTACATGCTGATGCAGCAAAGAATCAGTCAGGCGAAGACCAGGCAAGATTAAAGCAACTGCCTTACGGCTATACAGGGATATGGTGGTATGCAAAGTACCCGAATCATTATGCTGGCGACGGCAGCTTTTACAGCAAAGAACTGGGTGAATTGTTAATCAATAGCGATGCCGGACAGCTGGCCGAGCTAATCAGGTTTTTAAAGACAGATAATTCAATTAAAACACTTACAGAAGAATTTTACAGCAGGGCGAAAAATCCTGTTCAGAAATAAATAAAATTAAACGGTACAAGGTACAAGGTATAAGGTACAGGGTTATTAATTAATTAATAATCAGTGGTTTCGGGGTTTAATCCAGGAAATAAAATTCAGAATTGAAAAAAATGATTTCAGGGATCTGACTTCCCTGAGAGTTTTAATTAACATTTTAGGTCTGAAATAGAATTTCCGGTAAGCAAAATCACGGATTTTTTTGATTTCTTTCGCACTAAGCGCTTCATTCCTCATTACAGAAGTGGTCAGGTCAAATTGACTATAATTATAGTCATAGATCCATTTTTGTTCCTTTGCAATTATTTCCAACTCTGTTTTCGGATAGGGAATTGCACAATAAAATTGAGCAAAATCAACACTATTACAGGCAAAATTGATTGATTTAAATGCGGTTTCTTTAGTATCTCCGGGGAGGCCGAAAACAAAATGTCCCATAGAATTTATTCCGGCTTTTCTGACCATTGATACCGCCCTGTCAATTTGTTCAACGGTTATTCCCTTTCTGGCAATATTTAACACTCCCTGATCATATGATTCTATTCCAAGTCCAAGCAGAATACAACCTGCTTTTTTCATTTTTTCAAGCAAATTCTGATTCAGGGTATCAACACGCGAGGTTGTTGACCAGGCAATCTTTATATTCCGGCTTATTATTTCATCACAAATTTTCTCTCCATATTTTGAATCTGTTGTAAAAGATTCTCCCCAGAAGAGAAAGTTTTGAATATCATATTTATTGACACACTCTTCAATTTCGGAAATTACATTTTCAGCCGAACGTTTTCTGAAGGATCTGCCATAATAAACATTAGCTATACAGAAAATACAATTTCCTGAACATCCTCTTCCGACGCTCAGGAGAGTAAATTTTTTTCCGTTTGTTGGTAATATATATGCATTATTATTCAGAAGATCACGGGCAGGAAAAGGAAGATCGTCAATATTGTTTTCTGATAGATTTTGTCTTTCATTGACAATAATTTCGTCATCCTTTCTGAAAATTAAACCCTTTATATGCTCCGGAGAATTCTTTTCATTAATTGCATTTATAAGATGAGCAACAGCCCATTCCGGTTCGTCCATTATTGCATAATCAACCTGTTTAAACTGTTTCAGACATTCTCCTTCAAGAATTGTCGGGAACATACCAACAATAGTAATTTTAATTCCCGGATCAGAATTTTTTAAAGCCAGTGCAGTGTTCATATCGCCCGCAATGGAAGGAATGGCAGTATTCAGAACAACCAGAGCCGGTTTGAAATTCTTAAAAATTTCAAGAAGACCATTATTTTCAATTTTTTCAGCAATACAATCGACGAGCTTTATTTCATGACCATCTTTCCTGAGCACAGCAGCAATGTAACAGAGAGAAAGAGGCATCCATAGAGCCGCCCATGAAGATTTGGTCTGCATACATCTTCCTTCGCGGATGAAATCCTTCTTATTAAAAGCCGGTGGATTTACAACTAAAACTTTCATTCCAAAATTCTCATTTTAAATAAGTTAAGCAAGTTATCCAATCCGTCTAAAAACATTCTTAGCTTTACCTTACCAACTCTTTTACGGTAGCTTGAATCGACTTCTTTTGCTCTACATTTGGCGAAAGCCCTGATTTTAATTTCCTGACTCAGGGACATGCCATTACTGGTCAATTTAATTTTTTCAAGAATTTCTTTTCTAAACACCCACATTCCGCTCTGTGAATCTTTCAGATTGAAATTAAACAGAATATTTACAATAAAAGTCAGTACTTTGTTTCCGAATTTATTAAGGGGCATCATGGATTCATGTTCCATAAAAGCAAACCTGTTGGTGCTTATAAAATCCAGGTTTTCTGTTTCCAGAATATTTAAAAGCTTTGGTATTTCTTCCATCGGGTAGCTGCAATCAGAATCGGCAGTGACAATTATTTCACCACGACAATTTTCAAATCCAAGACGATATTGACGACCATAACCCTTTTTTGAACAAATAACATCAGCATCCGTTGACCTGGCGACTTCAACAGTCTTATCCCGGCTTCCGCCATCGACAATCAACACATCAGGCTCATATCCGGATTCTCTCAATACATCGAAAGGAATCATTGCAATTGTTTTATCAATTGATTCCTCTTCGTTAAGAGCCGGCATCAGGATGGTTATCTTCATATTAATTGCCAGTGAATTCCTCTACAATTTTTAAAGTCTCTCCGGTATCTTCCATTTTAAACAGATGAGGCCGGGTATCTCCGTTATAAGGCGAATGAAGGATCAGCATCAGCTTACCTTCAAATGTTCTAAACAACATACCATGGCCCCCGTTAGCTTTATAAACAGGCTCTTCCTGCTGTTTCCAGGGACCGGCAAGCTTTCCTGATTCAGAAATTGCAATACCCATTGCATTACCTTCCTTACCGCCGCTTGTCCAGATCATATAAAGCTTTCCGGTTTTTCCAAAATATAAATATGGACCATCAGTTACATAACAACCGTATGTGCCGCTGATTTTTCCCCAGGGAGCCTGGCTTCCGCGGAAAAGACTTTTGGGTTCTCCGACCGTTTCAGAAAGATCGTCTTTAAGCTGAATATATTCCACGGCGCCGTCAGAAATCTGAACCCATTCATGGCAGTAAACCATGTATGGAGTGTCATTCTCAACCCAAAGAGTTCCGTCGAGGGTCATCATGTTGGTTGGCAGCGTTGAATGATTTTGAAAAGCCGTATAAGGGCCTGTCGGAGAATCAGATACAAGAACCTGAGAGCCCCTTGTCACACGAGGCAGCCAGTTACGCCATTGTTCCTGGAATTTATTTCTTGTGTCGAAAGTAAGGAAGAGATAATATTTCCCTTTATAAGAATGCAATTCCGGAGCCCAGATGCTGACTATCGGAATTTCGCCCCAGACATCCTGCGGAGCATTATATATCATTTGAGGACCGGTCCAGTTTACAAGGTCTTTACTTGTATAGACCCTGACTCCACGACCACCAGGGCCTGAAATATAATAGGTATGAGATGCTGAATCGGGAAAAACACACATATCGCGCCAGCGGATATCCGAGAATTTAAATGTCCCAACCTGCTGAGGCGGACGCTGAGTTTGCGCAATTGCCTGACTATAAGCAAATAATAATATAGTCAAAAACAATAAGGAATATTTCATTGTTTCGTATATACCAGAACAAGATTTCTTTTACCCCTGAAAGATGCAGTAGTTTGATTTACAGCCATCTCTTTCCCGTCATCAATCAAATACCATTTTTCATTTGTGGTCATTTCAACAGATTGATTTACTCTTTTAATTGTCGCTTTTGATATGATGAATAACGTATCGCCGTATTCAGAACGGTTTACCGTAGTAATTTGCGGAAATGAAAAATATTCAGATTTATTTTCTTCTCCGATAACCAAAGCCTCATTGGTAATTCTGTCATCAGCATCTTCCTGTCGGAAAGTTTTCTTAATATTCAATGATTTGCTATTGCATATTATTTCCATTTTATCGGGAAGATTACCGGCGCCAAAATTGTCCAGAGTGCTTTTGTCTTCATCAAATACCCATTTACCTGAGAAATCAACAGGTTCCTTCTTAATTTCAGGCAGCTGAGGCAGGCCGCAGGCAGTTCGGAAAGGAGCAACAGCTTTCCTGTAAGCTGCATCTTCAAGACAAAGAACTCTGGGATCTGCTGTCAGAATTTTATACTGTTTTTTAAGAGTATTTCTGACCATACCCGCCCAGACAGCATAATAGCCCCATTTTGGTTGTTTCGATAAAATATCGAGGGAAGGAGGATTGCCTACTTCAGCCAGAACGAGAGGCTTCCCTTTTGATAGTACCACGAGACTGTCATAATAAGCCTGGTTAAAATCGCTTCCATAAACATCAAGAGCAACAATGTCAAGATACTCATTACCAGGATAGAAATTTGAAAACTTCATTTCGGGTCTGTTAGGACGATCGACGCTCCATTCCCAGATAAGATTATTAAGTTTATGAATTTTAGTAAGCCTGTTAAACAGCTGTCGGTAAAGAGATTGTGTGCTGTATTTCCCCGTACGACCGCCCCACCAGAACCAGCTGCCGTTCATTTCGTGATAAGGCCGCCACAGCACAGGTACATGAGCATCCTGGAGTAATTTAAGATAGTGTGCAACAGAGTCAACCTGGGTGCACCAACTTTTATAAAGAGCTGTTCCCGGATTCAGAATATCCTTAAATTGCTGATCAGTAAGCTGACCCTGAACGCTCTCCAGGGCCGGAGGATTTGCTCCCGGAACCGGTTGGAATGTAATTGGTTCTTTTGCTGTCGGAGGCACTGCGTGCCAGCAAATAGAAATAATCGAACCAAGTATATGCTGACGAATAGCTTCCTTAACAATCTGAGGACGGGCAAGATAGGAATCTTTATCATTTTCCTTTGCAAAGCCCCAGTCAGTGGTAAAAACCACAGGTGTTTTACCAATATATTCTGATGCGAAACAAGTATTCCGGTCCTTTACGTTTGGATAGTTATGCTGACCTGTAAGTATATATTTTCCTGAAATGCTATAAAAGAAATCAAGAAGCGCCACTGCCTCCGGAGAGGATTTCGGAGATACAGGTTTTGTCTGACTAAACATTAAACCTGTCGAAATGGGAAACAAAACTGCGATAAAAACAAATCTCACCGATTTTTGTAAATATTTCATATTTAAAAGTATAAAATAAGGCATTAACTTAACAGTATCAAAAATAAGAAATCTGAACGAAAATTCTCATTTAAAAATTGTCGTCTGAAATATGAACGGATTATTTTAAATTTGGTGAAAATTAAACTGACTCTAAAATATATTGAAAGGCAATAATTTTAAAACTGGTGAGATTGAGAATGTAAAAGAAAACAAGGCAATTCATTTCTTTTTTGCAGGACTGATCCTTATAATCCTGGTTGTAACGACATATTGGGGATCTTCTGATAACGATTTTGTTGACTGGGATGATTATTATTATGTTGTAAACAATGATCTGGTCAGAAATCCTGGAGACTCCTACTTAAAAGATCTTTTTACCACGCCGGTCTCCCTGAATTATCATCCACTGACTATTTTCAGTCTGAAGATCAATAATAACAATTGTACCAAATGTTTAAACGGTATTTCCGCCAAACCATTCATAAGAGGAAATGTCACGCTTCACCTTTTAAATTCAATACTTGTTTTAATACTGATATATCTGTTGACCAAAAAGAATATTTTGACTAGTTTTTTAGTCGCCGCTCTTTTTGGTATACATCCGATGCATGTAGAATCTGTTGCCTGGATAGCAGAAAGGAAAGATGTCTTATATACATTCTTCTTTTTAGCGGCATTAATAGCCTATTTATTTTTTAAAAAAGGGAACAAAAGAAAATATTTATTGCTGGCAGCTTCCTTTTTATTATTTATCTTATCCTGCCTGTCAAAAGCAACAGCCGTAGTTTTCCCTGTCGTAATGATTCTTATAAATTTCTGGGTCGATCGCACCGAAAAAAATGAATCGGCCTGGAAAGCTGCTTCAAATGCTGTTTCCCTGAAAAATATCTTATTGATAATCCCATTTTTAATTGTTTCTATTTTCATTGGTTTAATAGCATACAGGATTCAAAACGGAGAAAACTTTCTCGGAATGCTTAATCTCAGTAAAAACACATCTGATGTTGTCAATACGGTACAACCATTTTCATTACTCCAAAGATTTCAGATTGCCAGTTATGGATTTATTGTTTACATCGTTAAGTTCTTTATCCCGGTTAATTTATATGCATTTTATCCGTACCCGGATTTGAAAGAATTTACCAGCGGATCATTTGCGATAACTCTCTGGTTTTCAGTAATTACAATAATTATTATTGCTTTACTGACAGTATATTCTATGAAAAGATCAAAATTGTATGCTTTCAGCCTGGGCTTCTATTTTATTACAATTGCACTGGTGTTGCAATTTATCTCTGTAGGGATAGCAATAATAGCAAACCGGTATTCATATCTGCCATATATTGGTCTTTCATTAATTCCTGCGACTCTGATAGCAAACAGATCCGGGATGATCAGAAAAATATTAATTGTTCTTTCAGCCTGTTTTTTAATTATATTAATGTATCTGTCGAAGCAGCAGATTAAGACATGGAGCAATACCGAAACACTGTGGACAAATGTAATAGAAAAGAATCCGCATCTTGAATTGCCGAGAAGATCACGGGGCAAATACTATTACATGAAATCATCGAGGGCAAAGAGCGAAATGGAGAAAAACAATCTGGAAAGCAAAGCATTAATTGATTTTTCTGAAGCAATAAAAATGGGGACTAAAAGTTCGGATGTATATGAAGGTACCGGAATTATTTTAGAATCAAGGGGAGATCTGCAAAATGCACTTCAATTTTTAAGCAAAGCAATTTCAATTGATCCTAAAAAAGGCCGGGCTTATTATAATCGCGCGATGGTCCATGATGGTTTAAATCAGAAGGAAGAGGCTGTCCGGGATTATAATCTGGCCCTGGTCTATAAGCCTGATCTAGCAATTGAAATACTTAGCAACAGAAGCGTCCTGTTTCTTGAAGCCGGACAGTTTAAAGAAGCAATTAATGATCTTGATTATCTGATTTCAGTTAATCCCAAAGAATTCATGTATTACAGCAACCGGGCATTTGCGAAACTACAGTTAAAAGACTTTAATGGAACCATTGCCGACTATCGTACTGTGCTTCAGCTGAAACCAGATGATCAGATAACCAAAAAGCAACTGCAGATACTTCTGG
>JAPLEC010000128.1 GCA_026391515.1 Bacteroidia bacterium
AAACTATTTTGTAACCTCTTTTACGCAGAACAGAAGTCAGAAAGTCGATCAGGTTCTGTCTTACATCTGCGCCTTTGGGCATCCAGAGGGGGAGTCCCATTCCGACTTTTTGAGAGAATGTAAAGAGTTCCAGCTCTTTGCCAATGCGACGATGATCTCTTTTTTTAGCTTCTTCGAGAAGAACAAGATATTCGTCAAGCATTTTCTGTTCTGGAAAGGTAATACCGTAGATCCTTGTCAGCATCCTGCGCTTTTCATCGCCCCTCCAGTAAGCACCTGCAACACTTATCAGCTTAATTGCTTTAATGGGTTCTGTTGAAGGAAGATGTGGTCCGCGGCAGAGATCCGTAAAATTGCCTGTAATATATAATGATATGGTTCCGTCTTCAAGTTCACTGATAAGCTCGGTCTTGTATTCATCACCCTTCTTCCTGAAGAGATCCATTGCCTCTTTTTTGCTCACATCCTTTCTCAGGTAAACCTGGTTCAAAGCAGCCAGCTCTTTCATTTTGTTCTCAACTGCAGGCAGATCAGACTCATTAATGACCTTTCCTGCGCCCGGATCGACATCATAATAAAATCCGTTTTCTATTGACGGACCAATGCCAAATTTAATTCCAGGATACATGGTTTCAAGAGCCTCTGCCATAAGGTGTGCTGAAGAGTGCCAGAAGGCATGTTTTCCTTCTTCATCTTCCCATTTATGAAGCTTCAGAGTTGCATCTGTATTAATTGGTCTGGTAAGATCCCATACCTCGCTGTTTACAGAAGCGGAATAGACCTCTTTTGCAAGACGGAGACTAATCTGTTCTGCGATTTCGAGACTGGTTATTCCCTGTTTGTATTCTTTTGCCGATCCGTCGGGAAATGTTATCTTTATCATTATTGAGCTTCATTTTATCGGAGTGCAAAAATAATGATTATTTTTTACTTTGTGCTCTTTGTGATTTCACACTAAGAACACAAAGGAAAAGATGTTTTAATAAAATGGCATACAATTTGACTTTATTATATAAGATGCTAATACCAAATACAATGAAAAAAATAATCTATCTATCTCTGTTTCTGGCTATTGCACTTCTTTCATGTAATAAAATTCCCGAGGCCCGTTTTTCAATTTTTCCTCAAGAGCCTGCAGTAGGTCAGGATATCTTATTTAATAACGATTCAAAGAATGCTAAAAGCTACGAATGGAATTTTGGTGATGGATACAAGTCAAATGAAGTAAATCCTGTCCATTCTTATGATGTAACCGGAACCTTTGATGTTAAACTGACAGCATATTCAAAATCAGATCTTTCTGATGAGGCTACAATGTCTCTGGAAATATTACCTCCGACACTTCTCGATATTCTGGTTCTTGAATATTATCAGGAATATTCTGTACCCAATGCCAGGGTAAGATTATACCCCGACTCAACATCGTGGGATCTCCAGGAAAATATGGTGATTGAAGGATATACGGATGATGATGGTATTGTCGTATTTGCAAACCTCGATCCACAGATTTATTATGTCGATGTCTTAGAAGCACACCATGATAATTATCTTTTACGGGATGAAGATACTGACTTCATAATGACTGGTATATTTGTTCCTCATCAGATAAACTGGTTTATAGCATGGGTTGATTATTATGACACAAAAGGTGCCGGAAGAGACGATAACTCGTATCTCCTTAAAAAACCTGAAAGAAAGGTCACTGATAAGAGCAGGATTCCAATCAGCCCGTTAAAAGAAGACTGGCAGACACTTTACAAAAGAAGCATAAAGGTTAAGTAAAATAAGGTATAAGGTGCATGGTACAATAATCATTAAAATAGAAAGGCAGCCTCAGAAGGGTTGCTTTTTTAATTAATTGGTCATCGGGATGATGAGCCCTTGTTATAATGATTGTTTTTTCTATAACTTTGATTGATAAATCCTGAAAATTCAGAATGGCTCAGATTAACGAGGAGTTGATAAGAACTGTTTTTGACGAAATGGCGAAGCATAAAGCATCGTTGTTAAAAATGATTCTTACCGAAGATGAGGATGAAGAAATATCTGACTACAGGGTATTGGCTGACCTTGTCATTAAAAACTTTCCATGGCCGATAGGCGTTGAACTTCGACGACTTTTTTCAGGCTTAATGCGACAGCTTGACCGCATGCGTCTCGACCAGATCTTTAAAACCATCGAGCGTTCAATGCAGTTCATCAGCTTTGTAATGTTATCTCAGCTTTGCAAAGAGAAAACTGCCGGTAAAATTACAATTTCTGAAAGCTTCAGCAATGAATTTAAAACCAGGTTTTTTGTACTGAGTCTTGGAAATTTTACCTGGCTGATCCGGGCTATCGGGAATATGTTCAGTGATCAGAAGATTGAATGGTTCATGCCTGAGATGGGTGAATACTTTAACAATAAGTTCTACAATGCACTTGATTTCTGGGTTCCGGAACGTAATGAAATCGGTCATTACCAGATAAATCTTACACAGTCAGACATTGAAAAAAGATGTGTTGAATATGAAGAGAAGCTGACCTTTATTCTTAAAAGCATCGCTTTCCTGGCAAAATACAAGCTTATCTCTGTTAAAGAAATTAAAGTAACCAAATCAAAAATTGCCGATGCAAGCTTTCATCATATCATTGATCTTCTTAACAGTTCAGATTCAGATTTTAAGGCACAGGAGCTCGAAGTTCCCAGCTTTACCGAAAGCCATTCAGTGCTTTTGATGAAAACAATAAAATCTATCGATGAGTATTTAAATCTGTCACCACTGATAATTGATACGAGCACTGAAATACTGGATGCTAAAGAAAAATTTGAAATCAAGAAAGACATCTTCATGTATTCGAAATACCGTGATGATCATCTTATGTACCTTGGTACCGAGGTGACTGAAAAATGCGATCTGCGGTCATTAAAAATCTATGATACCCTGCTGATGGAATTCAAACAGATGCTGTCGTTAATATAAAGTATAAAAATGCAGAAGAGTCCATTCAAATTTCTGGACAGTTACACCAAGGATGATCTCGAAATCTTTTTTGGAAGAGATGATGAGATCAAAGCTCTTTATTCTGCAGTTTTTACAAGCAAGATATTACTGGTTTATGGGGTTTCAGGTTGCGGCAAATCATCACTTCTGAATTGCGGGCTTGCCAATAAATTTAATGATACCGACTGGCTCCCTGTCAGCATCCGTAGAGGTAACAATATCAATCAGAGCTTGTTAGATGCACTTTTTAAGTGTGCTTTAACTAAAGCACCTTTCGAAAAAAAGGATAAAAACGGAGATGGGAAAATAAGTGTCACCAAAGCTCTGCAGTCGGTTTACCTCGATCATTTCAGACCTATTTACCTTATTTTCGATCAGTTCGAAGAGCTCTTTATTTTTGGAAGCAAAGAAGAGAAAACAGAATTTATTAGGAATGTAAAGAAGATTGTCGATTCCGATATTCAATGCAGGTTAATCATTTCAATAAGGGAAGAATACCTTGCCGGTGTCACTGAATTTGAGAAGGTGATACCAACATTTCTGTCGAACAGGATAAGGATTGAAAAAATGACCCGGCAGAATGCCATTCAGGCAATTGAAGGTCCATGCCGTGTAAATAATATTGAAGTTGAACAGGGTTTTTCGGAAGCGTTGCTCGATAAGCTTAATCCCGAAAGTCCGGAAATAGAACTGACGTACCTGCAGGTATTTCTCGACAGAATTTATAAACAAGTTCTTTCCGATAAGAGCAATGGCAACAGATTTACTATTGACATTCTGAATAAACAGGGCGATGTAAAAGACCTCCTGGGCTCATTTCTCGAAGAGCAGATATCTCAGCTTGATGATTCGGAAACAGGTCTGGTAATACTGAAATCGTTTGTATCGGTAAAAGGAACTAAACATCAGATTACTGAAGATGAAGCAGCAGAATATTCCAGAACCCTTGGCAAGAGCATTGACCAGGATACGTTAAAAAACCTGATCCAAAAATTTATCGGATTAAGAATACTTCGCGATAAGGACGAGAACGGCAAATATGAATTACGTCACGATACTCTTGCAACAAAGATTTATGAAAAGATAACTCTTGTTGAAAAAGAATTGCTTGAAATCAGGCAGTTCATAGATAATGCTTATAATAACTACGAAAAAAGAGAAGTTCTTTTAAATGCAGAAGATATCAGTTACATAGCACCTTATGAGGATAAGCTGTTCCTGAATGATAAGTTACAGAGATTCCTGAATGACAGTAAAAGGGAGATACATAAGGCTAAAAGGAGAAGACAGAATGCCCTTATTATTACAGCTCTGGTAATCATAGCGGTACTGTCTTTTTTCACTATATGGGCATTTACAGAAAAGAACAATGCATTTGATCAACAGACGATAGCAGAAAGTCAGAAGAATGAAGCTGTAAAAGCAAAAGAGGAAGCAGAGGCGGCCAGGCAGGAAGCGATGGCGATGAAAAAGCAGGCAGAAGAAAATGAAAAGCTGGCAGTTACAGCAAGAAACCAGTCAGAAGAGGCGAGGAGAGAGGCTTTAATTGCTAAGGGAATTGCCTTGAAAGAAAAAAACAGGGCTGAACAAATGACGGTAATTGCAAATGAACAGGCACAGAATGCAGAAAAGGAGAAACAGATATCCATCCAGCAAAGGATAATAGCAGAAAACGCTGAAAAGGAAACGAAACGGCTTAATATGCTGTCCATTGCTCAGAACCTGGCTTTAAAGTCTGTGCTGCTTGAAAAAAATCCCGAACTGATGGGCCTCCTGGCTGTTCAGGCTTATGCTTTTAATAAAAACAATAATGGAAAAACAGACGATCCTGTAATTTACGATGCGCTCAATAAAGGATATTCGACAATTGATGAAAATATACATTGTATTCTTACAGGTACTCAAAATGAAACCAAACAAAATGAATCCAAAACTTTAGCTGAAATTAATAGCAGGTTGATGACTGCCGATCTTGACGGGCAGATCCAAAAGTGGACTTTTAATGGGGTAAACATAAAAATGTCTGCTTTGACTTATCCGAGTCCAATAAATTTTATCACTTTTAATATAAGTAATAATCAGGTCATTACGGGACATGATAACCTGAATTTATGTATCTGGGATTTGGGAGCAACTGACCAGGAGAATAAGAATTGCATAGAATTAAAAGAGCATAAAGGAGTGGTTCGTACTGCCGGCTTCAGCAGCGACAATAATTACATGGCAACCGCAGGTCGCGATAGTTTGATAATGATATGGGATATCCGGACAAAAAATCCATCAGCTGTAAATACAATGAAAGCACCCTCTGCAGTTAAAGCAGTTTTATTTTGTGGGATTGATACTATTATTTCAGCACTGGAGAACGGAAGTATAATCGTCTGGGATGTTAAGAAAATGCAAAGCAGTTCTATATATTCGTCCACTAGTGAATTGCCTTTGTGTCTTGCATGGAATGAAAATAAGAGAACCTTGCTTGCAGGCTGTTCAGATGGGATGCTGCTGTTATTTCATTTAAATAAGTCAGGCGCTACTCAACCGGACAAATATGCAGTGCATACTTCCGGGATCGATCAGCTTGTTTTCAACAATGATTTTTCATTTTTTGCTACTGCCAGTTGGGATAGGGTAATCAGATTTTATAATTATCATTCATTCTGTGAGCTTTCGGATGGAAGAGCTACGACACCAGGGATTCTCGAAAGCAGGGTAAGAGCAATGATCTTTACGACCGACAACAGGCTAATAGCTTCATTGTCAGATAAAACCATACGGGTATGGGAAACCTCTTCACAAAATCTTGCGGATAAGATATGCAGCCTGGTGAAGAGAAACATGACAAATGAAGAATGGATTGAGATGATTGGTGAAGATATTCCTTATGAAACGACTTGCACTAAAACTCCTTAATATGGATTAGGATT
>JAPLEC010000312.1 GCA_026391515.1 Bacteroidia bacterium
TATGTTTTTTTTGATCTGCAAAATATTTTTTTAAAACACCAATCAGAAGTTCAATGAATTCAGGGTCGGTTATAAAGAAACTATCAGAAGATAAACCTGACTGATAATGCTCCGTTCATTCCGTTCCACCCTGTTGTACCGGCAAGAATATCGTTCCGAAAAAACCTCCCGGAGTTCCTGCGACTATACCCTCAAGTACGTTAGTCTTATTTATAAAATGCCGGAGTGTCAAACCATAAGGAATACCAGCCCTCAACCCGGCGCTCGTCCTGTAAGCCTGTCCGCTTGATACAGCGCTAAAAAATAAAAATAAAAACAGAAGTAAGAAATTTCTTTTCATGTCAGTAGAAAAACTATTTAATATGTAACAATTCTTCAGAAAGCATTTTAATATTACATCCATCATAATCCCCGGAACTCATAAAAAGATAGACCGGGTTCCGGAAATTTTGTTTTTTTATAAACGAGAACATTTCTGATGAATTGTCATATACTCTGATATTTATTGCCCCGAATGCTTTATTGACCTCTTCCATAGAAAGATATGGAAGCTTCTTCAGCTGAATTGCATGAGGATTATAATAGACAAACGGGAATGAAGCTTTATCAAGAGTTCCTTTGTAAAGCGGAAGGAAATCAATGTTCAGGCTTGAGTAGGTATGAAGCTCTATACACGCTATTATCTCTCTCCCGGGATACCTTGATGATATAGCTTCGACAGTCGCTTTGACCTTTGATGGCGAATGTGCAAAATCGAGATAAACAACCCCGTTTTCATTTTCATTCAGCTTTTGCAGTCTTTTGGAGGTTCCTTCAAAGCTCTGAACAGCTTCATAAAAATCATCTTCTGAAATTCCTGTTGCAAGGCAAGCCTCCTTTGCAGCTGAAAGATTCTGCATATTATGCTCTCCGAAAATCTTAACAGGAATAACACGGTTATGTGTGGCAGCATAAAAGCCTGTCTTATTCTGAAAATAACCATGAACCTTATAAGGTGTCTTTCTGATTTTGTTAGTTGCTGCGAGAGCGATCTTTCTTACTTCCGGATCTCCATCAAAATAAATCAGGCATCCTCCTTCTGAGATTTTTTCTATAAAAATTTTAAATTGTTCGACATAATTTTCAAAAGTCGGAAAGACATTCATATGATCCCAGGCGATACCGTTAAGTATAGCTATATCAGGTATATAAAGATGGAATTTTGGTCTCCGGTCAATAGCAGACGTAAGGTATTCATCGCCTTCGAGCACTGCTATTTCTGAGTTGTCAGATAAGCCCACCATTGTTTCGTAACCATCAATTGATGACCCGACCATATAATCAAAATTAATCTTCAGGAATTTCAGGACATGCATGATCAGCGCAGTGGTTGTTGTTTTACCATGACTTCCGGCAACAACGATCCTTTTTTTATTTTTTGTCTGTTCATAAATGTATTCGGGGAATGACATTATTCTAATGCCAAGCTCCGTTGCCCGTATAAGTTCAGTATTATCCACCCTGGCATGCATTCCAAGGATAACGATATCAATCTCTTTTGTTATTGAATCAGCATTCCATCCTTCTTTTACCGGCAGAAGGCCATATTGGGCCAATCGCGATTTAGAAGGTTCAAATATCTCATCGTCCGAGCCTGTAACTTTATAACCTTTTTTATAAAGGGCAATAGCAAGATTGTGCATCACCGCTCCGCCGATGGCAATGAAATGTACTCTCATTTAAACATCACAGATTTGGATGCATTTTTTCAATGAGGCCAGCTTGTCTTTTTGTGAAGGTACGAATTCCTGTCCGACAAATCCTTTGTATCCTGCTTTGACTATCGCCTGCATTATTGCAGGGTAATAGAGCTCCTGAGTTTCGTCGAGTTCATGCCGGCCGGGTACTCCGCCTGTATGAATATGCCCGATGTACCTGATATATTTAGTAATGGTTTCAATGATGTTGCCTTCCATAATCTGCATATGATAAATGTCGTACAGAAGTTTAAAATTTTCAGATCCTACCATTTCACAAAGAGCAGCTCCCCATGTTGTCTTGTCACACTGATAATCTTTATGTCCGTAACTGTTTAAAAGTTCCATAATTATTGTCACACCATATTTTTCTGCTGAAGGAATAATTTTATGGATTCCCTGAGCGCAGTTTATCAGCCCCTCATTATCGTTCTGCCCTTCACGATTTCCGGAAAAACAGATCAGATTTGGAACTCCTGCAGCAGCAGCTTTCGGAATCATTTTTTCAAAATCGGCAGTTAATTTTTCATGATTCGCAATACGATTAAATCCTTTAGGAATACCCCAATCGGTGGCATAACCTACAGCGCATTTAAGACCATATTTTTGAACAGTTGCCCAGTCTTTTTCCTCAAGCAGCTCAATAGATTCAATACCCATCTCTTTGCAGGCTTTCGCAAAATCTTCAAGAGGAATATCATTATAACACCACTGGCTTACTGAATGATGGATATTACCTTTCAGCTTCTGATTTTCTTCACCTGGCCTGCTGAAACCTTTGGCGAAAGGAGTACCGGCAGCGACGATTGCTGCTCCTGCCATTTTACCAATCATGTTTCTTCTTGTCATAATATTTGAATTCAGTTTAATATTACTTTGCTGTTGTTTTCGGCCATTCTGAAAGCTTCTTTGCCGATATTACCGTATTTTCGGCTGCACCATCCGGAAGAAGCAGAACTGATAATGTAACATTCGAATTTGCTGCAATAGTTGTCTCAAAACCAACCATTATTATGCCCGGATTTGCAGCATCATAAGTGTTGGGAGGATCAGTACTCCATGTTTTCATGGTTATTGAAGCAGGCTCTATCACCTTCAGAATCAGTTTTTTGCCGTTTTTTATAAGTTCGACAGTGTTACTTCCGGTGATTGTAACAGTTGCAGAAGTTGCCATATTCCACCTGATCAGAGTTTCCGCTGAAAGTGTTTTTACTTCATCCCTTATCATAACATACTGGTTGTCAATAAGAGCAATTCCCCTGATTGATTTATTAAGCAATCCGTTATAAACTGGTGACAGGTCAGAAATAGCATTGAGCATCGATGGTTGATCTGAATATGAGTCAATGGATGTTTTCCCTCCGGCTTTTTGCAGCTGGTTGTTTATGGTAAGTGTATTATGTGCCATGTTATTATACCTGAATACTTGCCAGCGTTCCGAACTCTGGGACATGTTCCAGAGATCAACTCCGGCTGATTCAAGTGAATTGTAATCCTGGCTTCCAAAATCCATTGCCCAACGTTCGCCATTTGCATCAAAGACAAATGATCCGACATCCATATGTCCGTGATTTACTGAAGGTGAACCGGCTTTGAGGCCAACAAAAACAGCTGCCGGATCGCTCCATGAAGATCGCATCAATGCAACCGGATTATCACCTTGTCCGACCCAAATATTTTTGGAAGGAGCAGTAATACTTCCGAAAGGAAATCCATTACTCCAGATAAGAACGGCGGGCAGTATCCTGTCATTAGGAATGTTTTTGTTAAGAATAAGATATCTTTCCGACCATAAAACAGAAGGATCATCAAGTCTGTTCCCAAA
This sequence comes from Bacteroidia bacterium, assembly GCA_026391515.1. Classification (GTDB taxonomy): domain Bacteria; phylum Bacteroidota; class Bacteroidia; order Bacteroidales; family VadinHA17; genus LD21. The sequence continues at coordinate 3,562 of JAPLEC010000312.1, forward strand.
CCAGAACATTGCCGGATTCATTGATGCTCCGGTTCCGCAATCTGAATAATTAAATGGTATCCCTTTTGGTCCGATCATGTTTTCCAGATAGCCTGGAGTTTTTAAGAATCCTGGCTGAACAGAAAGAACATAATTATTGCCAAAAGCCTTTTCCATGGCGCTCAGGAACAAAACATGAAAGCTTGTCCCGTAACCCCAATAGCCAAAGCCTTCAGGATATGCCCCGTCTGGCTCATATTCATTCATCGGGAGTGCTGTAGAAGTCAATGCCCTTTCAATGACATCTGTGGCCAGCTCTTTTTCGTCCTCATATACAGCCAGTGCCCCGAATGTCATTCCTGCATTGCAAACCTGGTTCCAGTTATTTGATGATGTTAAAAACCAGTTATATGAAGAATTAAAGGATGGCTTCAGACCCTTTTCTACGATTGCTGTTTTTATTATTTTCCTTGATTCTGCCGACAATTTATCATAAAGCCAGTCATACCCTATTGCTACTCCCATAGTCATTTCTGCAACATCCAGAAAATGAGATGGATTCCAGTCAGTGAATGCAGAAACGGCAAGCATTTCCTTTTCTGCCCTGTCAAGATATTTTGAATCTCCTATCATCCTGTAAGAGTAAGAAAGAAAAAAGATCCTGCGAAGCGCTTCCCTTGATTTGTCAAGCAATCTTCTGCCAATGAGAACTCTCTCAACAGGAGCTTTAGTTAAAATTTTATCAGATTCGCTCAGAATGAAGGCGTGGTATGATTGCCAGACACTTCCGGAAACGACCGTTTGACCGATCAATGTCTCTTCACCTTTCAGAAGGAGGATCCTGGGGTGCAGAGGTGGAACTTCAGTAATAATATTATCTTCAGTAATATTCTTTTCTTCCTTCTTTTTATTGCAGAAAGCACAAGTAGTCAGAATTGTAACAGCTAACAGTTGAATAGCATATTTTTTCATTCCGGATTTTAGTTCTATCCACTGCAAAGTAACACAAAAATCAAAAACCATTTATCAACCTTATAAAGTCTTATATTTGTAACAGGAAAAGATACATATATGAAAATCCGTTCGCCGGAAATAGAATACAGAAGCGGACATCAGGTAAAGCTGATTCAGAGCGGAGAATCTTTTTTTGCATCTGTAGAAGATGTCATTGATGCAGCAAAACACTTCATTCATTTCCAGACATATATTATTGATGAAGATGAAACAGGTATCAGAATTATAAATGCATTGATCAGAGCTGCAAAAAGAGGTGTCAGGATATATCTGCTTCTTGATGCCTTTGGAACAAAGTACCTCTCTAACGAATTGATTAACAGCATAGAAGAATCAGGGATCCTGTTTCGTTTTTTTTCTCCGACATTTATAACCAAAGGGTTCCAGTTAAGTCTGCGGCTCCATTCCAAGGTGGTTATTGTTGATGGAGAAGTTGCAATTATTGGTGGTATGAACTATGCCAACCGTTATCATGGCTTTGATTCCAAAAAAGCATGGCTCGATTTTGCAGTTTTAATAAAAGGGCCTGAATGTGTTCAGATACTTTCAATTATCAAGAAACTCTGGAATAAAAAGTTTCTTCCAAAAGAAGAACGTTCTCATGAAATTATTTATACACCGGTTTTATATGATGAGAATTTTAAACTTAAAGTCTTACAAAACAACTGGTACAGAAACAAAATTGAGATATTGAGAAGCTATAGAACTGCCCTCAAACAAGCTCAGACAAGAATGATAATTATGGCCAGCTATTTTCTGCCCGGGCGTAATGAAAGAAAGCTTTTAAAAAATGCCAGTCTCAGAGGTGTCGATATAACAATCGTTCTTGCTGCAGAATCTGATGCTCCGATGTTCGATAGAGCAACTCATTTTCTTTACGATTTCATTCTCCAGAACAAAATTAAAATTTATGAATACCTGCCGTCAAACCTCCATGCAAAGGTTGCAACTGTTGATGGAAAGTGGTGTACAATAGGCAGTTATAACATGAACCACATTAGTGATTATGCGAGTATAGAGATAAATGTGGGAATCCTTAATGAAGAATTTACACAAAAATTTGAAGAAGTCCTGAGGAACATCATCCAAAATGATTGTCATCAGATAACTATTGAGGAGCATTCCCGACGGCGGACCTGGTTCTTCAGACTTTCAGGGTGGTTCTCGTACCAGATGATAAGGTTGATGATGAGGATAATGTACCAGTTAACTACGAAGAAAAAGAAACCTCATATAGCTTAATTAAATACATAAAAGATCTCTTTGAATGAAGCTTCACCTGTTTAATATTTCAAATTTCAAGGTCGATGGCGGCGCCATGTTTGGTGTCATTCCGAAAGCACTCTGGTCGCGGATTTATCCTGCCGATGAAAATAACATGATTGTTCTTACACTTCGTTCACTTATAGTGGAAACAGATGGCCATATAATTTTACTGGATACCGGTTATGGCAACAAACAAGATGAAAAATTTTTCCGGCACGTTTACCTGCATGGTGGAGAAGGATTGCTTAATGGCTTAAAATCAATTGGATACACTCCTGAAAACATAACTGATGTTGTTCTGACACATCTGCATGCCGATCATTGCGGAGGTTGTGCCAGAAAAAAATCAGTTGGTGCAGGTTATGAACTTGTATTTCCAAATGCAATTTACCATGTCAGCAGGGAACAATGGGAGTGGGCTTCAGAAAATAATCTGCGGGAAGCCGATGCTTTCCTTGAAGAAAATATTCTTCCAATTTCTCAGAGCGGCAGGCTTAACCTGGTTGATGAGGAAGGTGAATTATTTAAAGGTTTTTCAATCAGGATGTGTTATGGACATACTCCGGGCTTAATGATTCCTGTAATTAAATATAAAAATAAAACACTTGTTTATACCGGAGATCTTATTCCGACAACAGCACATATTCCGCTTATCTGGAATATGAGCTATGATATTGAGTCTTTAAAAACAATTGAAGAGAAGAAATCGATTCTTCAGGAAGCCCTGAAGGGCAATTATATTCTTGTATTCCAGCATGATATATTTGTAGAATGCTGTACGCTGGAGATGTCTCCCAAAGGTATCAGAGCAAAAGAAAAATTCAGTTTTAGCAATATTTCTTTTTAACCACAAAGGACACAAAGTTCTCACTAAGAGCACTAAGGAATTTGGTGCCCTTCTTTGTGCTCTTCGTGATTTCCCTTTGTGCTCTTTGTGGTTAAAGAACAATTTCTAATATAAAATACTTTTCATTGTTTGTTATATCATTTGTTTTTATATTTGATAATCATAGATTTGATTTAAAGATTAATTCATGTAATTATTTCATTGTTAATAAAATAACAGAAAATCATGGCAGAATTTATTTATGAAAAGCCTTTTCAGATTGAAAAGGATACAACCCAGTACAGGCTTCTTTCGAAAGACTACGTAAAGGTCATAGTTGCAGATGGTAAAAAGATTTTAAAGATTGATCCCCGCGGAATTGAACTTCTCGCAAAGACAGCAGTTTCAGATCTTTCCTTTTACCTGAGAACATCACATCTCGAAAAATTAGCCTCAATTCTTGATGATCCGGAAGCAACTGATAATGACCGTTTTGTGGCTTATGTAATGCTTCGCAACACAGTAATTTCTGCTAAAGGCGATCTGCCATGGTGCCAGGATACCGGCACTGCTATTGTAATCGGCAAGAAGGGTGAGCAGGTCTGGACCGGCGTTAATGATGCACTTTACCTGTCGAAAGGAATCTATGAAACATACAAGGAAAAGAACCTGCGGTATTCACAAATTGTGCCTTACTCAATGTTTGATGAAAAAAACAGTTGCACCAATTTACCGGCACAAATTGAAATATATTCGACCGAAGGGAATTCTTATGAATTTCTTTTTATTACAAAGGGCGGAGGTTCCGCCAATAAAACTTTTTTGTATCAGCAGACGAAGTCGTTGCTCAACGAAGCATCGCTGACAAAATTTGTTAAGGAAAAAATTAAAGACCTTGGTACATCAGCATGTCCTCCGTATCATCTTGCGCTGGTCATCGGAGGAACATCAGCCGAAGCAACACTTAAGGTAGTGAAAGAAGCTTCAGCAGGTTATCTCGATCATCTTCCGACAGCCGGAAAGGAGAGCGGCCGTGCATTCCGCGACCTTGAATGGGAGAAAAAAATTGAAAAGATTTGCCATGAATATGGTGTGGGAGCGCAATTCGGCGGTAAATATTTTGTTCATGATGTAAGAGTTATAAGGTTACCTCGTCATGCTGCATCATGCCCTGTCGGACTGGGTGTAAGCTGCAGTGCAGACAGGAACGTAAAAGCAAAAATTAATGAACAGGGCATCTTTCTTGAAGAGCTCGAAAAGAATCCTGCACGTTTTATGCCGAAAAAAGCACCCGAGCTTGATAAGCCTGTCGAAGTCGATCTTGACAGACCAATGAAAGAAGTGCTGGCTCAGCTAACAAAATATCCGGTCAAAACCCGGTTGAACCTGAAAGGGACACTCATTGTAGCACGCGATATTGCTCATGCCAGAATTAAACAAATGATTGATGAGGGGAAACCGATGCCGGATTATTTTAAAAATCATCCTATATATTATGCAGGTCCTGCCAAAACACCGGAAGGAATGCCCTCCGGAAGTTTCGGTCCGACGACAGCCGGAAGGATGGATTCTTATGTTGATCTGTTTCAAAGCCTTGGCGGATCTCTTATTATGGTAGCAAAAGGAAACCGCAACAGGGCAGTAATTGATGCTTGTAAAAAATACGGAGGATTCTTCCTCGGATCTATCGGCGGTCCTGCAGCAGTGCTTGCAGCTGAGAATATCAAATCTGTGGAGCTTGTTGATTTTGAGGATCTTGGAATGGAAGCAATAAGAAAGATCAAAGTTGAAAATATGGCTGCCTTTATCCTTACCGATGATAAGGGGAATGATTTTTTTGATGAATACAATAAATAACCTCTCCCCAACCCCTCCCCCAAGAGGGAGGGGCTATTATATTTATTATTAGATAGTTCCCCCTTCTCTCCTGGGAGAAGGGGGTCAGGGGGATGAGGCCGTTAATATAAAAGGGGACGCGATAGTTTTATAGATCCTCTATCACAAATATCTCATGCCTGTCCATATCTCTCCAATATTTGATTGTGTTTTTCCTTACCAGTTCCCAGTAAATATTACTGTCGAGACCGTAAACGAAGTTTATCTCCTTTAGCTCAGAGCTGATCTTTTCAGCAATTTCAGGTTTTAGCGTCAGCCTGATTTCCCGATTCAGGTATTTGAATTCAACTGATGCAGAAAGAGTTGTGTCGTTTCTTACTGTCAGCAGGCCATGACCCGGAGTTGCGCCGGTACTAACCTGGACACCGTCATTCATACAGCTTAAAGGTGGTGTTGAACCAGCAAATGAAATAGCAGTAAATTCATCAACACCTGTATCGAAATATTCCCTAGCCCTGATACCCATTTTCACTCCGATAATTGCAAAAACCCCAAGATGCCTGTGCAGCTCATTTGCCAGAACACCTGAAGTCCATTCGTCGATGCCATATTTGCTAATTATCTCATTTACAGAAGTTTTGATATCGTCAAAGTAAAATGAAGGATCAACCGGCAGATCCTTTATAACCTGATTTTTCGCAATAGTTTCTCCTTTAAGCATTTTCAGAGCATCTTCATATAATTGACTTTTATCTGAAGGAAGACACTCTATATTATTGCCTATTGTATCTGTCTTAAAAGATTGAGGAAACTGAAGATAAAGAGAAACAAGTTCATCAATGGCTGAAAATGAAAAATTGTGTGATCTGGCAATATCTGAACTTAAAAATCCGGATATCTTTTTCCCATAAACTGTATTAATTACAATAAGTTCTTTTAAGAAAGCTTCATCGTAAAAAATCTCATTGTTTGTTTTTCTTATGACTTTCACCGGGATATCTCCATGAAGGATTTTTGTTGCAGAGCTCTTGTCAATGTTATAATTAAAGCCTTTTATATCTGTAATTCCATCGGCACTCCATAAAATCTCCTTAACCTGCTGTTTAAACATTGGTACTTGCCTGGAGGCTGTAAATGCTGTGGTCATTCCACCAAGACAAAGAAAGCTGATTTTTGTTTTTTCAACTGAAAGAATTTCATTGATTAATGCAATGCAATCAGGAGCAGACTTTAAATCCAGATCTTTCTCCTCTCCCCACATTGTTTGTAATGCCACCGGAAAATCAGGTGATTTAAAACCATCATTTCTGTTAATTCCGACCGGAATTCCTTCGTGGTAAAATGAGTTCAGGAGACTCTTTACTTTTATATAAGCATTGTCTGCTGAGAGTGATCCCGGGGAAACAGTAATTGCCAGTACTCTTACATCAGGAGAGGAAAGCAGCAACGTTATTGCTTTTATATCATCAATTCCACCGTCAGTATCAACTATCACATAATGAGATGGTTTCCACGGATGTGAAAAGACTGTAAAGTTAATTAATAGTCCTGCCAGAAGAAACAAAAGGCGCTTCATGATTAAATTATTTTTTAGCAAAAATACAATTATCAGAAATTATTAACCTTAAAACCTGACGTCTATTGTGTTGGCGAATATTTTTTTTATCTTCATCCGGTCATTATTATGTAATGAAAAGATTCCTTATCTGGTTTATTCCTGGTTTAATTGTTGGTGCTTTATTAATGCTTGGCGGTAGAAAAGTCATTGACAAGACTTCAACAAATGAATATTGTGTTTCATGTCATATTCATCCTGCTGCAGATATTTCGTGGAAAAGATCAGTTCATTATGAAACCCAGTCGGGATACAGAGTAGCATGTGTGGAATGTCATCTGCCTCCAAATGGTAATGGCTATCTGTGGGCAAAAGGAAAAATAGGGATGAGGGATCTATGGAGCTACTGGACAAAAGATTCTGCATCATTTAACTGGAACGAGAGGGGAAGACTGGAAGTCGCGCGCGGACATGTTTACGAAAGCAGCTGTATAAAATGCCACGAAAACCTTTTTCCGCTAAAGCTGACAAAGGCCGGAGAAGATGCCCACCTGTATTATAAACAGACAAAGAAAACACCTGAACTTCACTGCATTAACTGTCATCTTAATGCGGGGCATTATATTGAAGGTTACACACATGGAAGCAATAAAACTTTCGGATCTGTATCCTCAGCTCCGAAAGAAATCTTCAATGAATCAACCAGAGTTACAGGATTCACATCCTTTACAGAACAAATTCCTAAATCTTCAATATCATTCAGGATGATTGCAATCCCCGGAGGAAAATTTAAAATGGGAAGTCCTGCTGATGAACCTTTCAGAAAAGCCGATGAAGGTCCTGTAAGAGAAGTTGAAATAAGTCCATTTTTTATGGCCGAAGTTGAAGTAACATGGGATGAATATCTTGCATTTTATGCACAAACAGCTGCTGAAGGAAGATCATCAGATACTGAAGCTATGAAATCAAAAAAGAAATCAGCAACAGATGCGATTTCAGGAGCAACTCCGCCATACGGACAGCCTGACCAGGGTTGGGGAATGGGGCAGAGACCAGCTATCTCCTTCACATATCATGCTGCGGAAACTTATTGTAAATGGCTCTCTTCAGTGACAGGCAAAACATATCGACTTCCGACGGAGGCTGAATGGGAATATGCCTGCAGGGCAGGAACTTCAACACCTTACTTTTTCCCGGGTGATCCCAATAAATTTGAAAAGTCCGGGCTGAGAGCAAAACTTTCAAAAAATGACACTTCAGTTATTAATACCTTTATTATATACAGGGGTAACAGCACTTCAAAAACTCAAACACCCGATAAGGTAAAAGCAAATCCGTTCGGGTTAAAGAATATGTTAGGCAATGTTGCCGAATTTTGTTCCGACTGGTACCAGCAGGATGCTTATTCACTATATTCTGATGAAGAAATAAAAGATCCACGGGGACCGGAATCCGGTGAAGGACATGTTATTCGCGGAGGATCATTTCTTGATGCAGCAGGAGGTGTACGAAACGCTGCACGCAATCATACGCGTAATGATGATTGGCTGAAAACTGACCCTCAGATACCTAAAAGCATCTGGTGGTATTCCGACTGTTTCAATGTAGGTTTCAGAGTGGTGTGTAAATTTGATGAAAAGACAGGAAAATTGTAAATTTAGAACTTCATAAAATGTATTAAAATGAAAAAATCAAGTATTTCAAGACGTAAATTTCTGGGTAAAGCTGCAACAGTCGGTGCAGCTGGTATAGTTGTCCCGTCAATATTGTCAGGCTGTACCCGTGAAACAAAAAAGAAAATTGCAGAAGTATCATGGCTTAACCAGGCTCCTGACGGACCTGTTCTCAAAGCAGGACTTATCGGTTGCGGTGGCCGAGGTAAGGGCGCTGCAATCAATTTCCTAAGTGCCGGCCCCAATCTTCAGATAACTGCCCTCGGTGATACATTCAGGGATCGGCTAGATGATTGCAAAGCTGAGATTAAAGAAAAGAAAGGGCAGGATGTTCCTGAAGAAAATTGCTTTGTGGGTTTTGACGCTTATCAGAAAGTGATTGATTCGGGTGTGGATCTTGTTATCCTGGCGACTCCTCCCTTCTTCCGTCCAATACATTTGGCAGCAGCTGTGGCAGCCCGCAAACATGTTTTTGCAGAAAAACCTGTCTGTGTTGATCCAACAGGTGCAAGATCTTTAATGGCTACTGCTGAGAAAGCCAAAGAACTTGGATTATCCATAGTTACAGGTACCCAGCGTCGTCATCAGCGCGACTATGTAGCTGCTTTTAACCAGATTAAGGCAGGGATCATAGGAAATATCACTGGCGGTAATGTCTGGTGGAACGGTGGAAAACTTTGGCATACTCCTAATAATCCTGCATGGTCGGAGATGGAATGGATGATACGCAACTGGGTAAACTGGACATGGCTCTCCGGAGACCATATTGTCGAGCAGCACGTTCATAACCTTGATGTAATGAACTGGTTCACAGGTTCTCATCCTGTCAAAGCTGTTGGTATGGGATCGAGGCAGAGGCGTGTAACAGGAGACCAGTTTGATAATTTCAGTGTGGATTACGTTTTTGAAAATGGCATGCATTTTCACAGTATGTGCCGCCAGATAAATGGATGCGCAAACAATGTCTCTGAAAGAATTCAAGGAGCAACAGGTGCTGCATACTTTCAGAAAGAAGTCTTTATTAACGACCTTAATGATAAAGAAATATGGAGATATTCTTATCCACTAAATGATGAAGGCAAACCTTCAAGAGATAAGCTTATGGATCCCTATGTTCAGGAACACGTAGATATGTTAAATGCTATCCGTACTGGTAAACCTTTCAACGAACTTGAGAATACAGCTATTTCAACTATGACTGCAATAATGGGTCGTATCTCAGCTTACTCCGGAAAAGAAACAACCTGGGAAGAGATGATGAACTCTGATCTGAAACTTGGTCCTATAGTATTTGTATTAGGTCCGGTTGATGTCCCGAAAGAGGTACCAATAGCTGGAGAGGCTTATGTTGAGAAAAAATAACGACTTAAAAACTTGTTTATGAATAACTCAAGAAGAGATTTCATAAAAAGAACGACTTTGACGGGAGCTGCTATTTTTGCAGCTCCTTCATTGTTCGGTCTTGAATCTGCAAAAAAGAAGCCTAAAGCTTTAGATCCCGGCACTCCCTTCAAACTAAAATATGCTCCATCTTTTGGGATGTTTAAAGAACATGCAGGTGCAGATCCTGTCGACAATATTAAATTTTGTCACGGCAATGGATTTAGGGCAATGTTCGATAACGGGCTCATGGGGCGACCTGTTGGAGATCAGGTGAAAATTGCAACAGAAATAAACCGGCTGAGTATGGAATTGGGCCCCTTCGTCCTTTATGCCGATTTTACAGTAACCTCTTTCGTTCTTAATATGCCTGAAACCCGTGAAATGCTGATTAACAAAATGGAAGAAGGTGTGGAGTGCTTTAAAAGAACAGGTGTTAAATGGGCGCTGGTTGTCCCGGGAAGATATGATGAAAAGCTTCACAGGGATATTCAGACAGCTAATGTTATCGATAATCTCAGGTATTGTTGTGATGTTGTTGAACCAGAAGGGCTTACAATTGTTCTTGAGCCGTTAAATACCCTGCACGATCATCCCGGGTTATTTCTAAATGGCATTCCGCAGGCTTATGCAATTTGCCGTGCAGTAAACAGACCTTCCTGCAGAATTGTTGAAGATATATATCATCAGCAGATAACTGAAGGAAACTTAATTCCGAATATGGAAGCAGCCTGGAGCGAAATTGCAGCTTTCCATTGTGGCGACAATCCCGGCAGGAAGGAACCCACAACCGGTGAAATAAACTTTAAGAATGTATTTAAGTACATCTATAGTCGTAAATATGAAGGTGTTATCTGTATGGAGCACGGATTAAGCAACCGGACCAAAGAAGGTGAAGAGCGGCTGATACAGGCATACCGTGAATGTGATAGTTTTGAGGTATGAAGAAGTTTATTACTTTTCTTTCTATCCTGATGATCACTTTAAATTCATTTTCCCAGGGGAAAAAAGTTCAACCTTATCTCAAAATTCCCATTATTGATCTCGACAAGGAAACATTCCGGCAGGTTGTGGTTGACAGGGAAGATGGCCAGTACCTGGGCCATCCGACAACTGTTCTTCTTGAGGATGGAAAGACCATTCTTACAGTTTACCCAAAAGGCCACGGTAAAGGTCCGATAGTTTATAAGAAAAGTTTTGATGGAGGTTTGACATGGAGTGACAGAATCCCGGTTCCATCAAGCTGGGAGACATCAAAAGAGGTTCCAACCATTTTCAGAGTTGTTGATCCGTCAGGTAAAAAGAGACTTATCCTTTTCTCAGGGCTTTATCCTGCCCGGCTTGCCCATTCAGAAGATGATGGTTTAAGCTGGAGCCAACTCGAACCTGCTGGTAACTGGGGTGGTGTAGTTGTGATGGCTTCCCTGATTCCTTTGAAAACAGGAGCCGGTCACTATATGGCCATGTTTCATGATGATATGAGATTCATGACCGAAAATGGCCAGCAAGTATACGCTGAAGATCAGAAAACAAACAATCAAAAACTTTTTACACTTTACAAAACTTTTTCGTACGATGGAGGATTAACATGGTCTTATCCTGAACCAATATTGAGCAGGAGAGATATGAATCTTTGTGAACCGGGAATAATAAGATCTCCGGATGGTAAACAGCTGGCAGTGCTCCTGAGGGAAAACAGCAGAAGTACTAATTCACAGATAATTTTTTCAAAAGATGAAGGCAAAACATGGAGCGATCCGAAACCTCTGCCAAATGAACTTACCGGAGACAGACATGTTTTGAAATATACACCTGACGGACGATTATTGGCTGTCTTCAGAGACATAAGTCCATTAAACACAAGACCCGAACTGGCAAAACTTGCCAAAGAAAGAGACGAAGTTAATCTCAGCAAAATAGCTGCAGAAACAAGTCAGGGAAGTCCAACCGAAGGTGACTGGATTGGCTGGGTAGGAACATGGAAAGACCTCATGAAAGGGAAGAAAGGAGAATTCAGGATAAGATTCAAGGATAACATTCATAGCTGGGATTGCTGTTATCCCGGAGTAGAATTATTACCTGACGGGACATTCGTCGTTACTACATACGGGCACTGGGAAAAAGACAAGGAGCCGTATATTGTAAGTGTCAGATTCAAAATGCAGGAACTTGACGATAAGTTAAGGGAAAGCAAATAACAAATTGATTATCAGGATGAAACGATATTTTATTTTCATTTTCTCAATAGTATTGGTACTAGAATTGGTTACATCAGCATGCAAAAGGGATCTTAAACTTTTTGTCGGCAGCTTTACAGAGGGCAATGAAAAAGGTTTATCTCTTTTTGATTTTAATGAAAGAAAAGGAAGCTTAAAGCTGGTTTCAAAAACAGATGCCGGACCAAACCCGTCGTTTTTTTGCTTTTCAGAAAGACATAACTTAATCTATGCTATAAATGAAGTTATGGAGCTCAGAGGAAAACCAGGCGGTGGAATTACCACATTAAAATATGATTCTGAAACCGGACTCATTGAAAAACAGAATGAGATATTAGTACCGTATGGAGGGCCTTGTTATGTTTCCTTATCTGCCGACAGCGGTTTTCTTTTTGTTGCAAATTATGCAAGCGGTTCAATCGCTGTTGTAAAACTTGATAAAAGCGGGATACCTGAATATGTCAGTGATTCAATTAAATATGAAACTGAAAAGAATGTTTATTCCCGTGCTCACATGATTAAGCAGGATCCTTCCGGGAAGCATGTCTATGTTACCGACCTTGGCCTTGACAGAATCATGATTTATGATCTCGACAGAAATTCCGGTAAGCTTAACCTGATCAATGATGGTATAATTCCTCTCCCTAAAGAATCTGGACCCCGACATTTTGTATTCAACACTGACGGTTCAAAAATGTATGTTATAAATGAACTGGGTTCAACAATAATGGTTTTTAATGTCGATAATGACGGACGACTTGAACCTTTTCAAGCAATTCCGACTATAAAAAAAGGATTTAATGGAAGTAATTCCTGTGCTGAAATATTAATTGGAAAAAACGGGAAGTTCCTTTATGGATCGAACAGGGGTGAAAATTCCATAGTTGTTTTTAAAATTGCCAGGGACGGATCAATAGGCCTAGACAGACGGATCTCATGCGGAGGCGACTGGCCAAGAAACTTTGTAATAGATCCTTCCGGCAGGTTTCTTCTCGCAGGAAATCAGAAGTCAGGTGATATTTCAGTATTTAAAATCAACCGAATAACTGGTATCACGGGAAATTATATGAGCAAGACAAAAATAAAAGCACCTGCTTTTCTTGAATTTGTGGATTAGAGTATATTTATCGTAACATTAATTAATAATTTTCAGTATATTTTTTGCATGAATCGTCAGAAGCTTGTTGCTGAATTACAGCAAAATGCAGAAAGAACAT
>JAPLEC010000230.1 GCA_026391515.1 Bacteroidia bacterium
CTAAGATCATATTCGTTTTGATACCCAAATAAAGAGATAATCCCGGAACCTTTGCTTCCTCCTTTAAAATTTGAACGATTAGAAGTTAAAATTGCTTTTGAATGATCTAAATATTGTTGCGCCATTTCTTATTCAGTTAAAGATCAATACTATTTCATCATAATATAATTTTGACTTTAATGGTATGATGGAACCGCACATGATTGTAGATTATATTTATTTGTGTTTGTGATTGTGGTCAATCATGTGGGTTTCATAAGGATAATTATAGTCTAGTTATATTTTTTTAATTAATCCAGAATAACCTTCTGTTTTATACATTTCTTTAATCATTTTATCATAATCTTTTAATTATATTTTCCCATCAAAAGGGTCTTTAGAATATTTTGTTTTAAAAATAGTTATTATTCCTATTTGTTATCAGACTCCAATGTTTACTGAATAGAAAAATTATTAACAAAAGACGTTAATCGTTGTTCTTAAATCACCCCCCGCACTAAATTTCTTTAAAAGGGCATTATTCAGCCTTGATTATTTGGTTCATTTTGTATCAAGACAAAAGAACAGAAACCTTTAACATTTGATATTATTTTCTTAAAATTGGACGCAACAGCCCGGCAATAGGGCCGAGCGTTAATAAAACACCCGGTGAGTGTTTTTAGCGCAGCGCCTTCGGGCTAGCCTCCGGCGGCCGAAGGAAGGAGCCAGCCCTGTGAAATAATTAGAAACCCAGATTTCACAGGGCCAGTTTGCAGGGTAGGCAAGACCGGCAACGGCCCCGATAGCTATCGGGAGCAAAAACCCCCGACGCTCCGGTCGGGGCAGGCGTCCCGCTTTTTCTGAAAAAAGCGGGATTGTCCGTGTTAGGTGTTCGGGCTTAATTGAATGTCAGAGTGTTAGGATCTTGTCTGGTGTCATAGATCCTTAAGATTTCAATATTTGTTTTTCCATCTCTGTAGAAAAGAGTATTGTGTTTAGTGAGAACACATTTTCTTACCTTTTTTCTTTTATAAATGATTGGAAATTGTTTTGGATTAATTGAAATATGATTTAGAATATTTTCTGTAAGACCGATGAAGTTTTAAGCAACTTTATCGCCCCAATTTTTATTGAGGTAGGTTAGGATATTGGCAAAGTCATTTTCTGATAAAGGTGACCAGATAATCGGTTTATGCATTGGAGTATTTCTTACGGAACTTATCTAAGACAGTTTTATTTGAAACGCCTTTACCTGAGTCAATCTCATCAATTGCATCAAGGATTCCTTGTTTCTGGCTGACTGTAAGTTTGTCCCAATCAGAAATATCTTTCTGTCCATTGATATAGTTCAATAATAGTCCGTAGAATTCCTCAAGTCTATTCTTTTCCAGGGAATCTATCTGGCGAAAAATCCTGAGTTTAAGATCGGAAACTGTCATTGCACAAAATTTTCTCAAAGATAACGAAATTTTCTCAGAAGAGCCTCATAAGTTCACAACTAATCCTGCCTGACACCTAACTCTTTTATATGCATAACAAAAGCACTCATATACATACCAAAACGGGTGTACAAATACATCTTCAGGATTTATTCCATTGCAGTTTCCTGTCCCGAAGGCAGGAACAGTCACGATAGCTATAGGGAGCAAAAATCCCCGACGCTTCGGTCGGGGCAGGCGTAACGAACTTATTTACTTTTCATAGCATTGTCCGTGTTATGGTTAGTTATTTATTAAAATTTT
>JAPLEC010000375.1 GCA_026391515.1 Bacteroidia bacterium
AGCGGGTCAAGTGTTCCGGCATGTCCGACTTTTAATTTTTTTATTTTAAAAGTACTCCTGATCATAATCCTGACCTTGTTTACCAGGTCAAAGGAGGTCCAGTATAAAGGCTTATCAAACAAAAGAATTTGTCCATCTTCAAAAGGATTTTTCTTTTCTGCTTCCATTTTAACCTAATAAAACAGATAACAATCCAACAATAGTGCAATAGATTGAAAACCAGATCAGTTTGCTTCGTTTTACGAGTTCTATCATCCACCTGCAGGCCAGGTAGCCTGATACAAATGCAGTTATAAATCCGATGATAATTACACCGACACCGGTAGTGCTTGTGGTAACTTCGCCTGAAAAGATTTCAAGAAGGTTTGCTCCTATGACAGGTATCAGTACCATCAGGAAAGAGAATTTTGCTATCTCCTCTTTTTTATTGCCAATCATTAGTCCGGTTGAAATTGTTGCGCCTGAGCGTGAAATGCCCGGAATCACAGCGATTGCCTGTGCAATACCAATTATCAGAGCATCAATATAACCGATATTTCTGTCTCTCTTTTTTATAAAATGCGCCATAGCCAGCAGGGCAGCTGTTATCAGTAACATTAAGCCGACAAAAACTATATTTCCGCTAAACATTTTTTCAAGTGGATCCTTCAGATAAATAAGAAGAACTCCAACTATCAAAACAGGCAGCATCGAAATTATGAGTTTTAGTACATATGAAATCTCATCCATTTTAAATTGGAGAGTTCCTTTAAAAAGCTTCGCTATTTCATTCCGGAAAACAACCAGAGTACTCAGTACTGTTGCCCCATGTACTGCAACAGTAAAATAGAAGCTGGATTCGGGATTAATTCCAAAAAGAGATTTTGCAATTTCCAGATGTCCTGAACTGCTTACAGGTAAAAACTCAGTGAGCCCCTGGATAAGGCCAAGGACCATAGCTTCGAACCAATTCATAACATCAGATTTTATTCGGCTTTATTTTCAGCGTCCCCTTCATTTTTGGGCTTTTTCATGATAGCCCAGATTTCAAAAATAAATCCTGCAAGAACAACTATCGGAGCCAGAGTGATCCTCCTGAAGCTGAATATATCGTTACTGAATTCAATAGGATTTTTTGACCTGCCTCCAAGCATCAGCAGGAAGCCGATGACTATAATTACAAAACCTATACCCAGTAATAAATAATTTTGGCGTCCAAGGGCAAAATTCAGTTTTTCCTTTTTTCCATTTTTTGTGGCCATGATATTTTAATAATATAGTTTGTCTTCAGAAATGCTTAAATACCTGTTAACTGAGAAATAAGTAGATATAATATTTATTAAAACGCCTAAGATAATAATTACTACACCAAGCAGAAGTAAATATTTTGTGGTTTCAAATGTAAACATAAGAAAGAACTCTCTTTCAATAAGATAAAGAAGCCCTAGAAGCAATGTCATGGCAATCAGCGCTGCCATGAATCCATGAAATGCGCTTTGCAGAATAAAAGGCTTCCTGATAAATGATCGTGTAGCACCGACAAGCTGCATTGTTCTTATCAGGAATCTTTTTGAGTAAATCGAAAGTCTTATCGTATTGTTAATAATAGTCAGGGCAATCAGGAAAAGGAATGAACTTATAACCAGCAGAAACAGGCTTATTTTTTTAACATTTTCATTTATCAGAAATAACAGCGATTCCTGGTAATAGACTTCTTTGACAAAAGGGTATAAGAGGATATATTTTTCGATTTTTGCAACACTGTCGGGATGAGTATAATTTGAAACCAGGTAAACATCGATTGAGGGAGGCAATGGATTGTCGCCCAAAAAATTAATAAAATCCTCTCCCAGCTCTTCTTTCATCTTGGCTGCAGCTTCATCCTTTGAAACATATTTTGTCGATTTTACATATGCTTTTGCATCCAGGTCTTTCTGGAGCATCCTTATATCTGCCTCTTTTGTGGCATCATCAAGCATGACAGAGAATGAAAGACTTTCCCGGAAATAATCAGATAATTCCCGTGCATTTATCAGAATAAGTCCAAGAATACCAAGCAAAAACAAAACAAGCGAAACACTCACTATAAGAGTTACATACGAACTCCTGAGTTTTGCTTTTGATGTTCCGTTTTCGTTTTTTTTCACAATTTATGCCTTTTAAAAACCTACCCCTCCAGAAGGGGATCTTTGTGTATTATCCCATTTTTATTAATTCATCTGTCATTGCGAGGAGTCCCGATATCAATCGGGACGACGAAGCAATCTTTCTTTTGTTCCCGCTTTGCGGGATTTCGTCTCCGCCAACTGGCGGATCCTCAACTTTTATCTTACTCAACGACCGTCATCCATCCAAATTCATCAGCTTCATCACCATACTGAATTCCCACAAGCTTGTTATAAAGCCTCATCGTCGCTTCTCCCGGATTACCTTCCTTACAATATTCATAGATCATATTTTTCTCAGGATCTACAATTTTA
>JAPLEC010000232.1 GCA_026391515.1 Bacteroidia bacterium
TCCCCAGGTACTCCGAATGACCGATCATCTCAAAGTTTATATCGGCAATTATATTTTTTAGTGGCACCGGTGAAGCAGAAACAAAATAACGGGAACCTCTCATCCCGCTCTCTTCCCCGCTGAATGCGGCGAATAAAATTGATCTTCCTGGTTTCATCTTCGAAAGACTGAGAGCTTTGGCAATCCCGATTACTGCACATGTACCTGCTGCGTTGTCATCTGCTCCATTGCAGATTGAATCCGGGACGGCCCCTCTTTTTATCCCAATGTGGTCAAAATGAGCGCTCAGGACGATATATTGATTTTTTAATGAGGGATCTGAACCTTCAATAATACCAACGACATTTCTTTCTTCAATTGTTCCCAACCACGATGAATAGGAATAATTCTGAATGAGTTCATCATTTGCACCAGCAGGTTTGAGACCGTACTCCCTGTATTTCTCTGCAATCCAGAGTGCGGCTTTCTTCATTTCCGGTGAGCCATTTTTACGTCCCTTCATTTCATCGGAAGAAAGAAATGAAATCCATTCTTTCAACTCAGATGCAGTCACTGCATTCTTCTTCTGATTTAATTCTACGGAATTTTTACTAAGAAACGAAGCCAGAATTACTGTGAAAAATATTGATAATAAATTCATTTTAAGTTGTTTAAACTATTAATATAATTTTGTCTTTGATCTTTTGTCTTTAAAAACCCACCCCCGCCCCCTCCATGGAGGGGATCCTTGCACCGTTCACCTCTCAAATTCCTTTTCCTGCAAGCCTCGAAAGAGCATAATATGCGGCACCAATTAATGCTGCTTCGGATCCAAGATGTGCTCTTTCAATTTTTACTTCAGCTCTGCAATTTTCAAGTGAATTGGCAAATGCACTTTTCTTTATCATTTTGATATATGAATCCCTGGCTTCCGACATTCCTCCTCCAATCACAATAATTTCAGGTGCAAAAATCGCAATCAGGTTAGCCAGACCAACACCGACCATTTCTGCATTTTCGTCAACTGCAGTAACAGCTGCCTTATTTTTCTTATAACTGAGTTCAAAAATCTTCTTGCATGAAATCGACTTAGTTGGTTTCCTGGTATCAGTTTTTTTTGCAATCTCCAGATAACGTCTCATAAGGGCAGTGGCTGATGCAAAGTGTTCAAAAGAACCTCTTATTCCTTTATCACTCAATCCATTAGAAAAATTAATTATCATCTGCCCTACTTCGCCTCCGGCATTATTTACTCCCCTGTAAAGTTTCCCGTTAATAATAATGCCTCCTCCGATACCTGTTCGCAGTGCAACAAATACAACATTATTGAAATTTTTTGCAGCTCCAAATCTATGCTCGGCAATTGTCATCAGATTTGCATCATTGCCAACGAAAACAGGTAATCCGGTTTCCCTGTTGATCATTTTTGCAATCGGCACATTTCTCCATCCTTTAATTCCCTGATCAGGGCCCAGCACTATTCCTGCCTGATGATCAATAAAGCCTTTGGCAGAAATTCCGATACAAATCGGATTGATACCCTTTGACGCTACTTCAACCCTTATCTTCGAGATTGCTTCAACAATTTTTGAAATAAGATAATCCTTTGACTGATTTCGATTAAGCACATAAGATTTATTGGCTAAAACTCCCCCTCCAATATTAACAACAGCGATTTTCAGTGTAGATTTTCCAATATCCGTTCCTATTGCTGCTGTGTTCTTAAGCATCGTCGTTCTGTTATAATGAAAACAAAAATATAATAACTTTATTTATAATTAGTGCATATTATCAATAAAACGATCAATAGTATTTTCAATATGATTTTTTAATAACTTTGACATTCAATTAATTATAAGACATTTATGGAAGAACAGATAAGGCAGATATTTGAGAATGAAGCGTCTGCAATTAAAAAGATCCCTGTCACAGGAAATTTTGAAAAAGCGATTGACATAATCTACAAACATGTTCATCAGAAAAATGGCAAGCTGGTCACATCGGGTATGGGAAAGGCTGGCGAGATTGCTCATAATATAGCTACCACATTCAGCTCAACAGGCACTCCTTCAATTTTTTTACACCCCAGTGAAGCACAGCACGGTGATCTTGGAATTCTCCAGGAAAACGATGTTCTGCTGGTCATTTCTAATTCCGGCAAAACCAGGGAGCTGATAGAGTTGATAGACCTTAAAGATAATTTATACCCTTCCATTCCGGTAATAGTAATAACCGGTAATTCAGATAGTCCACTTGTGCAAAAAGCTGATTGTTTTATTCTTACGGGTGCTCCCGCTGAAGTGTGCCCCCTGGGCCTCACACCTACAACATCCACGACTGTATTTACAGTCATCGGTGATGCGCTTGTTGTAATGATGATGGGAAAGATAGGATTTAATGCCGGCGACTATGCTAAAAGACACCACGGAGGATATCTTGGTGCAAAATCGAGAGAGAAGTCCGGAAAAGGTTAAATCACATCTTTTTTAAGATCGGAAATAGTTTTCTGAAGCGTCTCCTGGAATATGTTTGCATTTTCAATCCATTTCAGGATTTTTTCACTTACGTTTGGATGGTCGGGAGTGCGCATTGATACAATTCTTAAAACAATCTCCTTTAATTCACTGACGTTCTCGAAAACTTTCTCAAAATAGACACGAAAGAATGAATCTGTAATATAAAAATATCGTTTTCGGTTAGTCGAAAATGTCTTATAATCAATTATTTTATTCTGAAGAAGAAAATTCAGTGAATTGCTTATCGAGCTTTTGCTTGCCTTG
>JAPLEC010000423.1 GCA_026391515.1 Bacteroidia bacterium
TGGTGGGGACACAGAATTCCTGCATGGTATTTCAATAATAATGAATTCGTTGTTGCGGAAAATATAAGTGAAGCACTTTCCCTGGCCAGAAAAAAGAGCGACAATCAATTATTAAAAGAATCTGATCTCAGGCAGGATGAAGATGTACTTGACACCTGGTTCTCATCGTGGCTGTGGCCTATAACTTCATTTGATGGTATCAATAAACCGGATAACCCTGATCTGAAATATTATTATCCGACAAACGATCTTATAACGGCGCCTGAAATTCTTTTCTTCTGGGTTGCAAGAATGATAATTGCAGGATATGAATACCGGAATCAGAAACCATTTAATAACGTTTATCTTACGGGGCTTGTCCGTGATCAGCAGAGAAGAAAAATGTCGAAATCGCTGGGCAATTCGCCTGAACCGCTGGAGCTGATTGAAAAGTATGGAGCTGACGGGGTAAGAGTTGGTATGCTGTTATGTTCACCTGCCGGTAATGATCTACTGTATGATGATACGCTTCCTGAGCAAGGACGAAATTTTGCAAACAAAATCTGGAATGCATTCAGGCTTGTAAAAGGCTGGAAAGCTGATGAAAATCTCACCCAGCCTGAATCATCAAAAGCTGCTGTAAAATGGATGACTGAAGTCCTGAAAAAAGTAACAGCTGAAATTGATTCAAACTTCAGAAAATTCAGAATTTCTGAAGCACTGATGAATGTATATAAACTATTCTGGGATGAATTTTCAAGCTGGTATCTTGAAATTATTAAACCTGAATATCAAAAGCCAATTGACAAAAAAACACTGGAGGAAACAATATCATTCTTTGATAACCTTCTCAGATTAATACATCCTTTTATGCCGTTTATTTCGGAGGAAATCTGGCAGATGCTTGATGAAAGAAAAGATGGAGAAAGCCTGATGATCAGCAAGATGCCTGAATCAAAAAAATCGAGTAAAGATCTGTTGGCCAGGTTTGAAATTGCTAAGGAGACAATAAGTACAATAAGGACTATCAGAAAGGAAAAGGAGCTCTCAACCAAGGGAAAGCTAATACTTTGCATCCGGTCTGATGAGAACAGTTTTGATAAAAAATTTCTCCCCGTCATTATAAAGCTTGGCAATCTGTCGGAAGTAAAATTTGTAGCTAAAAAACAAAAGGGAGCGGCATCATTCATGATAAAGACTACAGAGTTTTTTATTCCCTTAGGAGATAAGCTTGATGTTAAAGGTGAGGTTAAAAAAATCAGGGAAGAACTGGACTATTATAAGGGTTTCCTGACGTCTGTAATGAAAAAGCTTGATAATGAGCGCTTTGTAAAAAATGCGCCTGAAAATGTGCTTGAACTGGAACGGAAGAAGAAGAGCGATGCGGAAGCAAAAATTAAGGCGTTGGAAGAAGCTATAAAAGCGCTACGGAATTAAAGTTCTTGCAAAATAATTCTGGCCGACCTGCACCAATTCCCATTCTTCATTAAGGGTAAGATGCCATCCTTCTCCTTCGTATTTGTTCTTATCTGCTTTAAATCCTTTCGCAGTAATTCGGATATACTTCAGATTATTTGATACCAGGCAACCCCCTTTCTCGACAGATAATTTTCCCCAGTTATCCGAAACACGCATCTTGCTGTAGATTGTCCCGAGTGTATCCATGGAATGAATATCTTCAGGTTCAAAATCAAAATATGGACTTTCAAGTTCGAGGAAGACGACAGGTTTTTCTATGAAAATGCTGATTTGCCTGTGAATTCTCTCCTGAATATCGGCATCCCGTTTTGCTTCTTCATTCTGGATATTCTCAAAATCATAATTCAAAGCAATGCTTCCTGCAACATCACGGCATACTTCCGGCAGCTGAATATCATAAAGATCTTTTACCAGCCTGGCAAGATCAACATTTTCAGACCGTATTGTTTTAAAATCAAATCCTTTCTGGTTCAACAGGTTTGCATAGAGAGCTCCATCTATAAATCCATAGAATCTGGCATAAGACTGAAACGAATAAATCCGGTTGAGATCTTCCAGAAGTCTGGTTTTGTTTTCTTCCGGTGAACTTGTGGAAAGGAGAATTTGTGTAAAAGTGGCAAGTCCTTCATAATTTTCAAATTTAATCTCATCAGAAGCATATTTTTGATAAAACTCACGGTTGGATCCTTTAAAAATAAGTGCATCCCTTACGGCAAGCTTTTGTTCTTCTCCTTCTGAATTAATGGCTTTACGCAATGCTTTCCATTCAAGTTTGATCCAGAGTCTTGCATTCTTCTCATCCATATTCGAAGTGTTATAACCCGATGAGGTAAAACCAATAGTTTCCTGGAAACAATGAAAAAGTCCGTGGATTGCACGACTAATTATTCTGTATTCATCCTCTTCATTCGGCAAAGGGGTCAATGCAAACTGAGTACCTCCAAATTTAATCGAAATATTACTGATTATCAGATCTTTAGGATAGGTGCCTGTATAGATACCCTCTTTCTCTTTTAAGATTCCCTGACTATCCTGATGGTCAGCAAAAATTTTTCTGGTATTGCGGTCAATTAGAATAACGGGGCCATAGAGGTTTTTTCCCCATAATTTTCCATTATCCCTGTTGCAGGCTGCCTCAATTTTTTTAAAATACTGCTTTGCTTTTTCAGGTGTAAGATAAGTGTCCTGTTGTTGCTGATTGCAGCTGAAAAGAAAAAGAAGGAAAGGAAGAATTATCCATTTTTTCATCATTGGCTCTTTTACTGTGCCAAATGTAATGAAAAAAATAATTAGGTCATTCAATCAGTGCGGATCGAACAGTTTATGACTTTTAGCATTCCCTGTTCCGTTTAAATACTTACTTTTGCTGACCGGATACAATTATCATTCTATGAGAAACAATGATATACTTATGAACCCGAATGAGCTGGTTCAGTTCCTTCAAAAACCTTCACAGGATTTCACACGCGATGATATTATAAAATTCATCGAAGCCAGGGGTATTTCGATGATCAATTTCAGATATGTTGCTGAAGACGGAAAGCTGAAATCGCTCAATTTTGTGCCGTACAGCAGAGAGCATCTTGTATCGATACTTACTGCTGGTGAGAGAGTTGACGGATCAAGTCTTTTCTCATTTGTCGGATCAGGTTCAAGCGATCTTTATGTTATTCCCCGGTATCGTACGGCTTTTGTAAATCCTTTTACAAATACACCTACACTGGAAATATTATGTTCATTTTATAATAACGACGGGAATCCGCTTGAAAGCGCACCGGAATACATTCTCAGAAAAGCATATACAAGATTCACAAAAAAAACGGGATTTAAATTAAGAACATTCGGCGAGCTGGAATACTATATTAAATCGTTGCATGATAAACTGTACCCATTGGCTGACCAGAAAGGATATCATCAGTCAAAACCCTTTGCCAAATTTGAAGATTTGAGAATTGAAGCTCTTGAATTATGCGCAAGGGCCGGATGCAGAATAAAATATGGTCATTCCGAAGTAGGCAGTTTTACTAAGGATGATTATGATTATGAGCAGCATGAGATTGAATTCCTGCCTGTTGAACCGGATGAAGCTGTAGATCAACTACTTATTTCAAAATGGATATTAAGAATACTGGGGTATAGATATGGAGTTGAGGTAAGCTTTGCTCCAAAGATCACAGTCGGTAATGCAGGTTCAGGCATGCATATACATATGATGCTTGAGAAGGACGGGAAGAACATTATGATTGAAGAGAGCAAGCTAAGCCAGACTGCAAGAAAGATGATGGCAGGAATACTCGATCTCTCAAAAGCTCTTACGGCATTTGGCAATACAATCCCTACTTCCTATCTGCGTCTTGTACCGCACCAGGAGGCTCCTACCAGTATCTGCTGGGGCGACCGGAACCGGTCTGTTCTTATCAGGGTTCCGCTTGGGTGGAATGGCGCAATGAACATGATTAAAGATGCAAATCTTGCGGATACATCTGATTTTCAGGATATGCCGACAAAACAGACAGTTGAATTAAGATCTCCGGACGGATCTGCCGACATATACAAATTATTTGCAGCTCTTGTTGTTGCAATTGAGCATGGTCTGGAAATGACAGATGCTCTGAAGAAAGCTGAAGATCTGTATGTCGATTATAATATTTTCAGCACTGAAAGTAAAACCAGGAGAAAAAAACTTGAGTCTCTGCCTGCTTCCTGCTGGGAATCTGCAGAAGCACTTCTTTTTAAGCGGGAGTTTTTTGAAAAGGATGGGATATTCCCGGCAGGTGTGATAGATAATGTAGCTGCCAGGCTAAAAGCTTTTGATGACAAAAACCTGAGTGAAAAGCTCTATAATAAGAACGAAGAAATAAGCAACCTGGTCAGGCAGTTTCTTCATTGCAGCTGACAGTCAGGATCTTCATTATACCTTATTACTTGTTTAGCCTAAATGGCTTCCAGGCTCATATCGAGGCTCCGGATATGATGTGTGAGAGCACCAACCGAAACAAAATCGACCCCGCATTCTGCATAAGCTCTGACTGTATCGAGTGTTATTCCCCCTGAAGATTCAGTTTCGTATCTTCCTGAAATCAGCTGTACAGCCGTTACAGTATCTTCAATGCTGAAGTTATCGAGCATGATCCGGTTTATACCACCTACTGACAAAATTTTGTTGATATCATCAAGGTTTCTGGCTTCGATTTCAATTTTAAGCTTTCGATTGTTTTTCTGTAAATAGTCCCTTGTTTTTTCTATTGCTTTTTCAATACCTCCGGCATAAATGATATGGTTGTCCTTGAGCATTATCATGTCGAACAAGCCCATCCGATGGTTCAGTCCTCCGCCGATTCTTACAGCTTCTTTTTCCAGGAACCTTAATCCCGGAGTCGTTTTGCGGGTATCGAGAATTTTGGCTTTAAGCCCTTTGATCCGGGTGACATACTGATTTGTGCTTGTTGCTATTCCACTCATTCTCTGCAGGATATTAAGCACCAGTCTTTCGGATTTCAGGATAGATTGTTGTCTCCCGCTGATGTTAAATGGAATATCTCCGGGATTTATCTTACTGCCATCCTCAATATAGATTTCGCAGGTAAGATCCTTGTCGATAGCTGAAAATGCCTCTCTGGCGACTTTGACACCAGCAAGAATTCCTTCTTCTTTAATTAGCAGATTTGCTTTTCCTGTAGCTTCCCATGGGATACATGCAAGAGAAGAGTGGTCACCATCTCCCAGATCTTCTCCCACACTTCTTAAGATAAATTCCCTGAGAACTCTATTTTCCATTTTCGATTTCTATGCGAATCTGTTGAATTAGTAATTCCTGCCCGACTTTTTTCAAAAGGAAATAGACTCTGAAATCACCCCTTTCGGTTTTTAAATTTCCAATGGCATATTGAAGGTCATTCTTTGCCCCCTGGAATCGTATAATAAAATCTTTTGTCGGATATGAATTAAAAAAATCTTTTAAAATAGCTTCAGCAACATTCTTTTTATAGAAATCTTCTTTATCAATCAGAAGAAGCTCAACTGTAGAATTCATGTACTTCGACAGTTCAGCAGCATTGCCGGCTTTAAAGGCGATAGCAATTCCTCCGGGGATCTTTGTCTGCTCCTGTGCTGAAAGATGAAAACTGATTAGAAGAAAAACTGTTACCGGGAAAATTTTAAAGAATTTCATTTAATTCAACTTTTACCGACTCTCAAAGTCATTACCTCACAAATTTAACTAATTTCATAATAGAAAACGGTTCTTTCTTTTCTATATAATTATAATTGCACGGGCACGTTATTAATTATATTTTTGTAAATAAGCCCGTGCAGATATTTTTATGCACAAAAGTCGAGCCAATATTTATGAAGATAGCTTTAATGCAGACAGGTAAAACGACTGAAAAACATGTATCTGAAGGTGTTGAAATTTATTCAGCACGTATCAGAAAATATTGCAGCTTTGAGATTATTACTCTTCCTGATCTGAAAAACAGCCGTAATATTCCGGTTCAGGAACAAAAGACTAAAGAAGGTAGAAGAATCTTACAGTCAATCGGGAAAGATGATTTTGTCGTTCTTCTCGATGAGAAAGGAAAGGAATTAAGAACTGTGGAATTTGCCGGGTGGATTGAAAAGAGATCAATGGTACCGGGGAAGCGAGTGGTGTTTGTAATAGGAGGACCATGGGGCTTTTCTGAAGAAGTCAAAGAAGTTGCCGATTACAAACTTTCGCTTTCAAAAATGACTTTCCCTCATCAGTTGGTACGGTTATTGTTTCTTGAACAGATTTACAGGGCATTTTCAATTTTAAAAGGTGAACCTTATCATCATGAATAAGTCATAATTTGCAGGTTATGAATGAAAACAAACGCAGATTATTTCTTGTTGTTTTAACTGTAGTTCTGGTTTTACTGGCCTGGGCAGCAGAGTCGTTATACTTTACTGATTATGAGTATCATTTTCGGACAAGGAGGTTCAACAAAATTCTCCATGAAAAGGAAAAAATAATGCAGGACTGCCTTAACGGGCTGAAACCTATAATAACAAGGGGAGAACCTCACGGATCGGTTTCTGAGAACAATCTCTTTTCACTTGCAGAGCAGAACGAAATAACAATTTTGGAATACATAGATAACAAGCTTATTTACTGGTCCAATAACGGCTTTGATGTACCTTTAATCCAGAATGACTCGTTATTTACTCGACCCCTGATTTTTCTGCAAAATGGCTGGTTCCTGCCAAAGACCATCCAGGCTGGCAATGAAATGATTGTCGGGCTTCTAAGGGTAAGAACTGATTATGGATTTGAAAACGATATAATAAAAAATGGATTTGAGAAATATTTCAGGGTCCCCGAAAATTTTGGATTTACAACTGAAAAAAATGTCTCCGAATATAAAGTGTATAATAGCGAAAATGAATATCTGTTTTCACTCTCATTCCCGGAAGTAAAAAGCAATACATTTTTAATTTCCATACCATTAATATTATATGCATCAGTCTTTGCACTTATTATTTTATTGACACTTGACCTGGTAAAGATCCTGGTAAATAAAAGAAAAAATATCCTTGGTATTTTTGTTTGCCTGGTTATATTTTCAACTTTATACGCTATAATACTTCTTACAGGCAAGCCTGATGTAGCACAAAGAACAGGATTATTTTCGCCTTATGTGTTCTCACTGAACAGTTTTATTCCTTCATTAGGGCACTTACTATTATTGAGTATCCTTGCTTCAATTTTTGCTTTTGTTCTTTACAGATATTTGCCTGTGCCATTGCTTCTGAAAGAAAAACAGGCAAATGGTTATCTGGTTATTACACTGATGCTTACCACCAGCACAGTTTTAATCAGCCTGTTTCATATTCTTTTCAGCCAGCTTGTTACAGACTCAAACATCAGCTTTGAAACTTATAAAGTTTTGAAATTGAGTTTTTATAGTTTAGCCGGATTTACCAGCATAGTTTTGCTATTCATTATACCCCTGTTTTTCATTCTTAAAGCCTATCAGGTTGGCAATCAACTTAGTTTAAAAGTTATCGTTCCTTCAGTCCTGACCTCTCTGATTGCGGTCGTTATAATCTTTTTCAGGGATCCACAGTCATTTCTTGTTGTTTCAGTTTTAATTATCGGCATAATTGTTTCAATATGGCTGGCAGGATACAGAAAAACCGGGTTATTCAGCATGTCAGTCATCTTTTCGCTGATTCTCGGATTGTACACTTTATATATAATAACAGTTCTTTCTGAGAAGAAAACTATAGGAAACCTTAAGATACAGGCACTCTCATTCTCTACAGAGAACGATCCGGAAGCTGAGCACCTGCTTCTTGACTTGTGGAATATAATTGATAACGATACAGTCCTCGATGAGATGATGGATGTCAATATATTCTATCAGAATGATTTTGATAATATTTATAACTATCTGCATGATACCTATTTTAACGGTTACTGGGGCAACTTTAAGTTACGCATTTTTTTATGCAGGAAAGATGAATCTCTCAGAATGATGGATCAGGTTGAAAATGAGCCACAAAACTGTTTTGGTTTTTTTGATGAGAGGACCCGGAAATATGGTCATCAGCTTACAGGTACAAACTTCTATTTTATCGATAATCAGGGAGGGAGATCCTATTATCTTGGCAAGTTGTTCTTTGATAAAAGGCCGGGAATCACAAACGGGTTATTTATAGAACTTTACAGCGATATAAATGTATTTCAACCCGGATATTCCGAACTTCTCCTTGATAAAAAGTTCCGTGGATATTCAGGTATGAAAGATTATTCTTTTGCCAAGTATATAAATGGCGAAATTGTTCTCAAGTCAGGTGAATTCGCATTTAGCAAAACTGATGTGGAATATATTGACAAAAACTCGGACTACAGGATATTTAATCTTGAAGGCTTTAATCATGTCCTCTACAGGAACGGGAATGCAACAGTTATGATAAGCAGGCCGAAATTAAACGCAGGAAATATCATAATCTCTTTTGCTTATTTGTTTGTATATATTTTCATTTTTACCAACCTGTTGTTACTGATGATGAAGCGGCCTGTAGTAAGCGGAGTACCCAGTCTGAATTTCAGGCAGAAGCTTCAGTTATCATTTATTGGTATCCTTCTGTTTTCCTTTATTTTAATCGGTATTGTAATCGCATTTCTTACTATAAAGGAGTACAAATCAAAACATTATGGAAATATTACTGAAAAACTAAACTCAATTTATATTGAACTTGACAACAGATTCTCCGGAGAAAAACATCTTTCTACTGATTGGAGAAACAGTACGAGTTCATCTTTAAATGAGCTTCTTGTAAATCTTTCAAATGTCTTTAATACTGATATAAACATCTATGATCTGAATGGATTTCTTATGGCGACTTCACGCGAAGATATATTTTATCGTAATCTCACCGGCCGAAGAATGAATGATATGGCATTCATAAATCTTACGGATCTGTTAAAAAGTGAATATTCTCAGACAGAGATGATCGGGGAAATGGAATATATTTCAGTATATGTTCCTTTATATAATACTGATAACAAAGTGCTCGCTTACGTTAACCTTCCTTATTTCAGGATGCAGAGCCTGCTTGCAAGAGAAATTTCGAACCTTATTGTTGCCGTCATTAATTTCACATTGCTGCTTATTTTAATTACGATGAGCTTCGCAGTTTTTATAAGCGGCAGGCTGACATCTCCGCTCACTTTGCTGAGTGACAGGCTTGCTTCGGTTGAGCTTGGTAAAAAAAGCGAACATCTTTCTTACAAAGGAAACGATGAGATAGGAGAGCTGGTTAAACAATATAACAGAATGGTTGATGAGCTTGAAGAGAGTGCCAGCAAACTTGCCAATTCTGAAAGAGAATATGCCTCGCGGGAAATGGCAAAGCAGATCGCGCATGAGATAAAAAATCCTCTGACTCCGATGAAACTAAACGTTCAGCAGTTACTGAAATCGTGGAAAGACGGAGCTCCGGGTTTTGAAGAAAAACTGGAAGGTTTTTCAAGAAATCAGATTGAACAGATTGATAACCTTTCATTAATTGCATCTGCTTTTTCATCATTCGCAAAAATGCCGGGAACAAATCCTTCTGAAGTAAACCTGCTGGAGCAGATCGAAACAACTTTGGAACTTTTTAAGAATACGGATAATACAACTTTCTGGGTTCGATGGCCGCATGAAAGCAAGGTTTTCATTTTTGCCGACAAGGAACATCTGAATGGCATCTTTTCAAATCTATTTAAGAACAGCATACAGGCAATTCCTCAGAACAGAAAAGGGCTGATTAAAGTTACATTAGAAGTAATTAAAAATAAAGCAGTTATATCGGTTTCTGACAATGGAAGCGGCATACCTGATGCTTTACAGAAGAAACTTTTTACACCGAATTTTACAACTAAATCTTCCGGAATGGGATTAGGCCTTTCTATAGTAAGAAAATATGTGGAAGAAGCTAACGGAAGAATATGGTTCGAATCGGAAGCTGATAAAGGAACAACATTCTTTATTGAATTCCCTTTAATGTACACGGTTGAGAATCCTGGGAAGCCTCATGCTGACTGATTTAACATTGAATTGTGCAATTAAATAGCTATATTAGCGGTTCATTTCTGGCTTCGATGAAAGGAAAGTTGTCGTGCAATATTAAATATTTAATACTAAGCCTATTAATAATTGCAGTATCTGACATTCATCTCTTTGCACAGAAGTCGATAAGCGGCCCAATAAATAAATATGGACGGGTCATGACTATTGCAGCCGGAAGTGTTACTGTTGATGCAGCTGATTTTTCAAATTTCGCTG
Source organism: Bacteroidia bacterium (assembly GCA_026391515.1). Lineage (GTDB taxonomy): Bacteria > Bacteroidota > Bacteroidia > Bacteroidales > VadinHA17 > LD21. The sequence continues at coordinate 10,254 of JAPLEC010000423.1, forward strand.
CAGGGGATACAGTGCTCCTGATACAAATGAAAGGAGCGGAAATCCTTGTACCGAATGATCCTAGTTATGGCCTTTATCAGATTTCAGTCGGCACTCCGGGTGCATATGAATTTCTGATGGTAGAGTCAACCACCTTCGCTACGAAAACAATCACATTCAGGAATAATATTCTGAATAGTTACAATGTGCTTGGTGATGTTCAGCTAGTTTATGTTCCTTCGTATAATGCTGCAAAAGTAGATGCTGAGCTCAATTGTGCAGCATGGAACAACAATACAAAAGTGGGTGGAGTGCTGTCACTTTTTGTTGGAACAACACTTACTTTAAATGCAAACATAAATGTTAAGGCAAGCGGATTTAAAGGCGGGGATGCAGTTAGTGGTGATGGTTTTTGTATAAATTCTGGGTCAGGACTAAATGATTACTCATATCCAGAAACATACAATAATTCAGGATTAAAAGGAGAAAGTCATGCATCTTTATCTTATCCAGGACTATTACCATTGTATCCTGGTTATGCAAAAGGATTTGGATCAAATTACACTGGTGGTGGTGGTGGAAACGGAAGGTTCTCAGGTGGTGGTGGTGGTGCCATGGTGGGCAGTGGAGGGAAAGGAGGATTAGAAAATTGTTCACCTAACGAATATGGTGGAATGGGAGGTAGGACACTTAAATTCGATTTGTCATCAGCTGGGTTTTACATGGGTGGAGGAGGCGGGGGTTCTACATATACTACCGGTACAGCATCATCAGGTGGCAGGGGAGGAGGAATTGCTATAATAGTTTGTGAAACACTTGATGGAAACAGCAAAAGCATCATTGCCGATGGCGAAACTCCTGCAACTTCAGCCACTGGAAATGCAGGTGCCGGAGGAGGTGGCGGTGGAGGTACTGTTGCCCTTTATCTGCAGAACTTTTCTGCAAACAACATAACTCTGTCAGCAAAAGGTGGCACAGGTGGGAATAGTTTAAGTACATTTGGTGAGGGTGGAGGTGGAGGTGGAGGAAGAATAACTGTAAGTATTTTAGCGTTACCAGGGAATGTAACCAAAACTGTTGCAGGTGGTTTGTATGGTACAAAATTCCCAAGCGGACATGATGCAACTTCCGGAACAGCAGGTGATAACAACACGGTACAATTTATCCCGAAGCTAAACGGCTTCCTTTTCAACTCAATTCGATCATCAGTCACATTAAACCAGGTCGATTCAATCTGTTCAAATGTTGTACCCCCTGCAATAACCGGAACATTACCTATTGGAGGTTCAGGTTCTTATTCTTATGTATGGCAGATAAAATATAGTCTTGCTGGTTTACCATCAGTCATCGGAGGAGCTACTTCACAGAATTATACTCCTGGGGCTGCAGAAGCAAATACTCACTGGATAAGAAGAATTGTAAAGGATGATGTTTCTTCACTGACAGATACAAGCAAGTGGGTTCAAATGATTGTGCAGCCTGCAATAACAGGGAACACAATAGGAAATGACACTACAATTTGTTTCGGGCAGAATCCGCTGAAACTCAGACATATCGGAACTCCGGCTGGCGGATACGGAAACCTTCACTATCACTGGCTGCAGAATACAACCAATATATGGTCAGCTTATGCAAGGGCAGAAGGAACAGATTCCACCAAGGCTGATTTTGATCCGGCAAATCTCATACTGACAACATATTATAAACGAAAAATTAATTCCGGGCACTGTGTTGACTACAGCAATACTGTTACCATCACAGCACTTCCTTCAATTTCAAATAACCTGTTAAACAGCCACGATTCAATTATCTGTGAAGGATTTCTTTTTGATTCCCTCAAGGCAAAAAAACCAGCTGGAGGATCATCAGCATATATTTATCAATGGCAGGACAAAATGCCTCTGACAGCATGGGCAGATATTACATCTGCTACTGGCAAAGCTTATTTTCCGGATACTTCGAAATTCAACGATACAGATTCGGTAAGATATTTCAGAAGGATAGTATATTCAGGTCTGAACAACACCTGTATTGATCAGGGTCCCCAGGTCAAGCTGACGAGATTTCCAAAAATCTCAAATAACCTGATTACTTCACCTGACACAACTATATGTTCGGGGAAACCGACCAATGTAAGGAAGGGAACTGTCCTTACCGGAGGGGACGGAACTCCTCACTGGCTCTGGGAGCAGAGCACAAATTCCGGTGGCAGCTGGACAAATGCAGCCAGTACAAATACGAATCAAAATTATTTACCACCTGTGTTAACCATAACAACCTGGTACCGGAGAAATGTGAGTTCATCAGTTTGTATCAATACCAGTAACGTAAGAAAAGTATTTGTTGATCCTGTAATTACCAATTACTCAATTGCACCGGATACAACAATCTGCAGCAGCACTCCGATCTTTATGATCCGGGGTATGTCTCCCGATGGTGGTACCGGAGCTTATGGCTATTCCTGGAAAAAATCAATTGACAACATCAGCTTTCCTGTAATTGGCGGAGCTTCTTCGAAGGATTATACTCCGGCTGCATCGCATACGCAGCCGACATGGTACAGGAGAATTGTAACTTCGGGAGCATGTAAAGACAGCAACCAGGTTAAGATTGATGTTCTTCCGCTGATCGGCGGGAATGCCATCCAACCAGACAAGCCTGATGTTTGCTTTATTAGTGTACCTGGTACACTTATTCAGACGGGCGGAGGATTAACGGGAGGATCGGGAGCTGGTTCCTACACATATCTCTGGCAGGACAGTGTCGCAGGCGGCAGCTGGGTTTCATCGAATGGGACAAATACAAATGCAACTTATTCACCGATAGATCAGCTGATTAAGACAAAATGGTTCAGACGGAAGGTTACATCCGGACCTGCAAATTGCTGTTTTAATTTTTCTGTAGCGGTCCAGGTTGATACGATAACATTGCCGACAGGCGATATCCCTGCTGCGTCAAACCCTGATACCACAATCTGCGGAGGAGGCGATGCCAGAATCAGGCTTAAGCTCACAGGGGAGAAGCCATGGAAGGTAACCTATGATGGTGATGCAACCGGTGTGGTATTGACCGGTATAAATAATCCTGATTACCTAATTACGAGGAAACCCGCGGTGACAGCGGCATTTTCTTCTTTTCTTTTTAAATATGCCTCACTGGAAGATAAGAACGGATGTCTCGCCACCTCCAAGACAGGTTCCCGGAAAGTTGATGTGTACAGGGTCCCGAACACAAATGCCGGTCCTGACGGTTCAGTCTGCGGACCTGCATACAAACTTGCGGCTGTCCCGAGCGACGGCATAGGCGCATGGACATGGGAAGTTGCAGCACAAATTGTTGCGCCTTTCCCGGCAGCATATAACAGTACTGTTTATATAGATTCGTCATATACCGCACCTTATAAGAAATATAAATTGTACTGGTCAGAGTTGAACGGAATTTGTCCCAATAAAGATTCTGTGGAAATAACTTTCTATAATCGTATAGATACAATAAATGCCGGTGCCGACAGTGCTATCATATCATTCGACAATATGACCCAGGTAAAGGCATATCCGATCCAGTCATACGAAACAGGTAAATGGAGTGTTGTTGCCGGAACCGGTAATTTTGATAATGATGCTGCACTGACAACTGACGTTAAAAATATTTCGATAGGAATAAATACTTATAAATGGACTGTTACAAACGGTGAATGTATATTAAGTGATGAAGTGACCTATGATATTACTGTTCCAGTCATCCCTGAAGGTATTTCACCTGACGGAGACCTTACCAACGATACTCTGAGAATAGATGGATTAGACTTTGATAATCAGGTAGTTGAGCTATCCATAATAAATGGGGCCGGCACTCTTGTCTTCTCCTCATCAAACAAAAATGGAGAAAAATGGATTAACTGGGATGGTAAGAACTCAAAAGGAAATGAGCTTCCTGAGGGAACATATTATTACATTTTAAAGGTAACATCACCCAAAACAGGACATATAGTTAAGAAGAGCGGATTTATACTGCTTAAAAGACAATAAAAAGGTATTGAAAAAAATTCTTGTCAATCAGGTATTTAAGGCATGAGCAGGATTAAATATATATTTATCATATTATTACTCCTGATCACCTGCAGATCTTATGGACAGGCAATCGCTGATTCCACAAGGATCACACTTGGTTATCCGATATACAGCCAGTACCTTCATAACGGACTGATGATAAATCCTGCATATGCAGGTTCACGTGAAGCTTTAGCCGCAACTTTATCGTACAGGATGCAATGGATGGGTATTGCAGATGCCCCTAAATTACAGACTATTTCGCTCCATATGCCAATGAAAAACGACAAAGTCGCTCTTGGACTGAAGGCTCAGTTCATGCAATATGGTGCGACCTCTTCGCAAAGTATTTATGCCATTTATGCCTATCATATAAAAATGGGCAAAGGCAAATTATCATTAGGCCTTGGAGCCGGTGTCGATATGTCCAATACCAATTATAATAAGCTGAAAGGAATTACCAGACCCGACCATGTCTTCCCCGAGAATAGCAAAAAATATATTTTCCCCAATGTAAGTGCAGGTGCTTACTATTTCAGCAACAGAATCTTTGCTGGATTTTCGGTGCCCTCTTTCCTTTTTTACAGAAATGCCGGAAATGAAAAAACTGAAACATTCTTTTCATTCAATGAATTAGACTTCATTGTAAATGCGGGAGGATTGATAACATTTGCTCCTGTTTTTAAATTCAAGCCTTCAGTGCTTCTTGATTATTCAATGCATGATACCAAAAGCATAAATCAGCTTGATATTAATGGCAATTTTATTATAGCTGACCTTGTCTGGGTTGGCGGCTCATATAGAACGACGGAGCAGGTTGTTGTCGGGCTGTTGCAGGTACAGGTAACCCATCAGCTTATGTTAGGGCTATCGTATGATTATCCTGCAGGAAGGATGAATTCTTATTCAAAAGGATCAAGTGAGTTTGTATTGAGATATGAATTTGGTTCAAAGGTAAGCGCAGCGAATCCGAGATATTTTTAAAATATGTTGAAGAAGATATTACATATCATATTCATATTCACTATCATACAGGTTTACTGTAAAGCACAATCACAGCAGCCGTCTATATATAAGGTTACAAGAATGAGCTTCAATACCGGGGCATTCAATGAAATATCACCGGTAATAATTAAAGACGGAATATTATTTTGTTCCGACAAACGATTCAGCGCTGTTAAAGACAGGACCACCTTTGAAGGAAGAAGGCTTTTTAATATCTATATTGCTGAACGCAAAGATACTTCTGACTGGAGGAAAAAGCTAACAGAAATAAAAAGCGAGAGAAGCAACAAGTTCAATAGCGGGCCGCTCTGTTTTGCACCTGACCGGAAGACAGTTTATTTCACAAGTGAAGTAGAAACAGGGAAAGCTGCAAGTAAAAGAAGCTTTAAAAACCACAACGGGATATTCATTGCTGATCTTACAGGCACAACCCTTACTTCAGTGCGTGCATTTCCATATAACAGTAAGCAGTATGATCTTGGACAACCTTCTTTGAGCAATAACGGAAAATATCTTTTTTTTGCATCCAATATGCCGGGAGGACAGGGCGGATCTGATCTCTACTATTGTGAATTAATAAACGGACAATGGGGTACACCTGTAAATCTCGGACCAAAAATTAATACAGGAGGTACTGAGAATTATCCTTTCATGCATCCATCAGGGAAATTATACTTTTCGTCAGACCGGCCGGGAGGAAAAGGCAAGCTGGATGTCTATTATACCATGTTAAACCTGGGAAAATGGGAAGATCCGGTTGCAATGCCTGATCCGATAAATTCTTCTGCTGACGATTTTGCATTTGTTGCAGAACCAAATCTTCAGACAGGTTATTTTTCATCAAACCGGCACAAAAATGACGATATCTACCAGTTTGAATCCACGGTTATCCGGAAAGCATCATGCGATACACTTGCTGAAAACAATTACTGCTACGAAATGGTCGAAGAGAATGCTGTCAAGTTTGACACAATGCCTTTTCGTTATGAGTGGAAATTCGGCGATGGAAGTACGAAAGGAATAGGTCCTTCTGTAATCCACTGCTACCCAGGCTCCGGATCCTATCTTGTGCAGCTGGATGTGGTAAACCTTATTACCAAGGAAGTGCTCTATAATGAGAAAACATATAATCTTGAAATCCTTAATGTTGAACAGCCTTATATTTCAGGTCCTGATGAAGGAGTTGCAGGACAAGGAATAAAATTTGATGCTGATAAGACAAATCTCCCGGAATGGAATATAAGCCGGTATTACTGGAATTTTGGAGATGAAACAATTATGATTGGCAAGGAAGTTGATAAGACATTCCTGAAACCCGGAACGTATAACATTCAGCTTATTGTGACTGCTGAACCAGATCCGGGCGGAGTTATCAGGGAAGCATGTGTATGTAAAAATATAGTAATTACACGTTTACCCTGAAATTGAAATGACTAATTTAGAGGTTGAATGAAATTGAACAAAACCATATATTTTCTGATTGTATCCATCTTCCTGTTCGGATTTCAAACATGCACAAATTTATCCGGGCAGGCAGTCCCCGGGAAGGATGAAAATATTCCTTTCCTGGTCACTTTTGGAAAGAATGGTGAAACTTCATGGGGAGATGATGATTTTTACGGAATCTTTTTCTTCACTATCCCAAAAGAATACACTCAGCAGTTTTATATAAGGGTCTTTGATCCTGACTGCGGAGGAGAGCATGATGAGATACAGGGAGACTTCAATACCAAAACCCTCTTTTCTGTTTATGGAGGTAAAGGAGTCGATCCCGATAAAAATGAAGACTCCAAAGGATTGCTTAACGGATTGAATTATAAAGGTGGTACCTTACTGGCTTCAAAGGTTTTTGGCGGTGAAGCTAAATACGATAATAAATGGTACACATTCGGACCATTTAATCCGACTGCCGGAGATTTTAATCCCAAATGGGGCTATATTTTTAAAGTTGTTTGTGAAGGAATAAGCGGAGATGATGGCAACCTTTATCGTTATTTTATGAGCCGCGATCCAGGCAACAATCTTCCTATTGAAGGCGCCAATGCTTTTACTTATGAATATACATTTCGTATGTGGAACGATTTCAGAAGTGTTTCACATATTTACCCTTATATCGATACCGGAGTAATATTTATTAAACAGCGAAATTTTGACTGGGATGATGACGGTCAT
>JAPLEC010000057.1 GCA_026391515.1 Bacteroidia bacterium
TTGAATTTTGTCGTTCTCAGGTTTTGAGCCATCCAGACCTGTTCGCCTATTTTAACTTCAGTTAATTGATTTTCATCAATTAATTCACGATTTATCTTATTGAATAAAATTAAGTTGAATAATAAAAATGCACCAAATAAAAGAACAAGTCCAAGTATGACCTTTATTGACCAGTGTAATTTTCTTTTCCTTGGTTTAACAGTTTCTTTTTCCTGATGATTTTCCTGATAATTCTGGTAATCACTTTTTGGTACTTCATCTGCAGGTTCTGTTTTACTGACAATCTGGAAATCCTTATATTTAAGATACCACCTGATAATTATTGCAAGATTCATGAGAACCGGCTTTACCTGTTCCGGATCAAAATCCTTGGGATGGGCACCGAATGTTGCCATGCTGTTAAGGCTCTGCATTGAAGCTATAATGTGCGAAGGGACTTTTTCTTCACTGTTCAGCTTATCAATTATTCCCTTTAATGGTTCGGTCTTCCTGGGTCGTTTTAATTCGCACTCGCACAGGTCAGTGATTATAACCTCAAGACATCTTCTTGAATAGAGCATAACAACATTTGGATCATCAGTTCTGATGAGCTGCTCCATTTCCTTCACAATATCGGGCAGATTACCTTTAAAAGACTTATAGAGTGCATCAAGCTCGTTTATTTCATTTGTCCAGATTGTCATTTTGTATGTTTTATGTCAGGATTTTTTCTAATACCGTTTGAAATTGAAACATCTATGCTTATTTTCTTTGGATTTTGATCATTCAAATTTAATTAATTCTGATAATAATCCTTCCTGTGAGCTAATTTGATAAGTCAATCAGGTACTATGCGACTCAAAACATTAACTTAAATTAAGTTGATATTAAAAATGAAAATGGTAAATTTGAATTAACCTCACCATTTGACCAGATGATCTATTTATTCCTTAATAAAAGCATCTTTAATATTTTCTTATAAGTCCACCTAATTAATTAAATATGAATGACATAGAGAATATCCAGTTTGAAGAGAGAATTGTATATCCGGCAGTTACCTGGGGGATTATATCCGGGATGTACACTGCCTTTTTAATGTTTGTCCTGAAAATCGATTGTTCAATTTATTCTGATTACAATGAAATAATTGATTACGGATTATTAACAACCTATGGATTTTTCTATTTATCGAACTGGGCTATTAATATTACAATTGCTGTCTGGATTGTCAGAATTGCCAGAAAACTGAATCGTCCTCCGATTTTATGGGGTATTCTAGGTTTAGTTTTCGCTCCCATAACATTGATAGCAATTGGTTTTATGGATTATAAAATAGAGGATAGTAACGTAAAGAAAATTGTTGATGAATCGAGAATTGATTTTAATTCTGAACTTTTTCACATTAAATCAATAAAAGATCTCTCTGAAAAGGAGATGAATGAGGTCGAAATAAAACTGAAAGAAAAATTCAGTCAAAAACTAAAGGATAGAATTGCTAGGAGTCAGTTAAAAGAAAGAATGACTTCATTTAACATGAAAGAACAAGTTACCTTGGGGATAATATCCGGGATGTATATTGCCTTTTTAATGTTTGTCCTGAAAATCGATTGTTCAATTTATTCTGATCCCAATGAAATAATTGATTACGGATTATTGACAACCTATGGATTTTTCTATTTATCGAACTGGGCTATTAATATTGCAATTGCTGTCTGGATTGTCAGAATTGCCAGAAAACTGAATCGTCCTCAGATTTTATGGGGTATTCTAGGTTTAGTTTTCGCTCCCATAACATTAATAGTGTTTGTTTTTTTTGATTATAAAATAGAGGATAGGAACGTAAAGAAAATTGTAGATGAATTGCAACTGGATTTTAATTCTGAATATCTTCACATCAAATCAACAAAAGATCTGACCAGAGAGGAACTTGACGAGGTTGAAATAAGGTTAAAAGAAAAATTTAAGCTAAAACTGAGAGAAAGAATCTCGGAAAGCAATTTAGAAGGGAGAACTGAGTCAGAAGAAATAAATGAACAGGAGAGGACAGAAGAACAAAAAAGAATTGAAGCAGAAGAAGATGAAGTAGTTCAGGCTGTAAGTGATCAGCATTGGACAGGCGAAAATAACAAGTGCCCGGCATGCGGTGCTCCCTTCGGTGACAATGCAGTCAGCTGCCCGGAATGTGGTCTGACGATAAAACAGAACGTTTGAAAAATCAGAACAAAATGAAAAAATTATTGATTCTTTTGGCTTCCACCATGATTTTGACAAATCTGGTTGCACAGGAGAAACCGGAACTCATTTTACCGGTAGGGCACATGGGAAATGTCAATACTGTATGTTTTTCCGGGGATGGTAAATATGTGCTGACCTCGAGCACAGACCATACCGCAAAGATATGGGATGCTCACAGGGGCCGTCTGCTGCATAATCTTGAAGGGCATACTGATGAAGTATATTCTGCAGTTTTCAGTTCCGATGGAAACAGGGTAATAACTCTTTCAAGAGATAAGACATTAAAGATATGGAATGTGGTAACAGGGGAACTGATTTATACCTCACCAGCAACAATAGATGGGGCAATACTCAGCCACGATGGCAAAATAATATTGACATCTAGTATTACCGGATCTGGGGACAGTGTGAATGTGAGTTACAGTTTCTGGGATATTCAGAAAGAGAAATTGACTTTACTTTACAATTTTAAAAGTGCTCCTGATAGGGCATACCTTTATTTTGCCTTAAGCCCCGATAACA
>JAPLEC010000343.1 GCA_026391515.1 Bacteroidia bacterium
ACAGGCGATCCTGCCCGGCGTGCCGGTAACGAAATGCTTTACCAGATGCAGGCCATACAGGTAATTGCGACGCTGAAGAGATATGATGTCAGAAAAATAATTACAATCTGTCCCCATTGCTTCAACATTTTCAAAAATGAATATCCCGATCTTGACGGAAACTTTGAAGTAATCAGTTACATCCAGTTTCTGAACACTAATATCCATGAGGGCAAGTTAGGAATCAATCAATCGTCATTTAAAAATATTAAGGTAACTTACCACGATCCATGTTATCTTGGAAGGGCAAACGATATTTATGATGAACCACGTTTTATTTTAAATAAGATTACAGGCAGCTTTGTTGAAATGTCCAGAAACCAAAGCTTTGCCTTATGCTGCGGTGCAGGAGGTGCACAGATGTTTAAGGAAGCCGAAAAAGGAGAAAAGGAGATCTTCATTGAAAGAACTGAAGATGCACTTAAAACAGGAGCTTCTGTAATTGCTACAGCCTGCCCGTTTTGCATGACAATGCTCACGGACGGATTGAAGTATAAGAACAAAGAAGAAGAGATCAAGAACCTGGATATTGCAGAGCTTGTTGCACAATCGCTTGAATTATAAATAGATATGATATAAAATATTTACGAAAATGGAAACCGGAACAATCCTGAAAAGTGGCGAATTTCTTGTAAAGGAAATTGAACCGAAAGATATTTTTATACCTGAGGAGTTCAATGAAGAACAGCGCATGATAGCTCAGACATGCCGCGATTTTCTCAACGCAGAGGTTTACCCTAATATGGCAGATCTTGAAAAAGGTGACAGGGAGCTGATGAAGAGCATTCTTAAAAAGTCAGGAGAACTCGGGATGATGGGAATATCAGTTCCAGAGGAATTTGGAGGAATCGGGCAATCATTTGTTACCCAGATGCTTGCAGCAGAAACAACAGGTGCCGGGTATTCATTCTCTGTTGCCTATATGGCTCATTGCGGTATAGGTACTTTGCCAATAATGTACTACGGGAATAAAGACCAGCGCGAACGTTATGTCACAAAGCTCGCTTCCGGCGAGCTTCTCGGAGCATACTGTCTGACTGAACCTGGTGCCGGTAGCGATGCTAACAGCGGAAAAACAAATGCAAAGCTTTCCGAAGATGGGAAACATTATATCCTCAACGGACAAAAAATGTGGATCACTAACGCAGGTTTCGCTGATACACAGGTGGTCTTTGCAAAAATTGATAAAGACAGGGTCTTGAGCGCATTTATAGTCGAGACCAGGTACCCCGGAGTTGTTGTCGGTTCTGATGAACACAAGATGGGAATAAAAGGATCATCAACTGCACAGATATATTATAATGATGTAAAAGTTCCTGTAGAAAACCTCCTTGGAAAAAGAGGAGAGGGATTCAGGATTGCACTCAGCATTCTTCACATGGGCAGACTTAAGCTTGGAGCAAATGTTCTTGGCGCAGCAAAGAAAGCAATTACAGATTCCGTAAAATATGCCAATGAACGAAAACAATTTGGAGTTTTGATCTCCTCCTTCGGCGCAATAAAATATAAGCTGGCCAGCCAGGTAATAAGGCTGTTTGCCTCTGAGTCAGCTGTTTACAGGGTCAGCAAGGATATTGATAATATGATGGAGAATCTTAAGGCAGATTGTGGCGATACCGGCAGAGCTTCGATTGAGGCTATAAGCCATTATGCAGTTGAAGCTGCAATCCTGAAGGTTGTCGGGTCAGAGATGCTTGATTTTGTTGCAGATGAGGCTGTTCAGATACATGGCGGAATGGGATACTCCGCAGAGCTTGATGTTGAAAGAGGTTATCGCGATTCCAGAATCAACAGAATATTCGAAGGAACAAATGAGATAAACCGTCTTCTCGTTGCAGATACTGCAATGAAACGGGCGATGAAAGGCGATTTCGATCTTTTCGGAAAAGCTGAAGCATTGTATAATAATCTTGAAAAAATCACAGATGGTAGTGCTAAAGATGAAAATTATTTTATGGAAAAATCAAGATATCTGAGTAATTTCAAGAAAGCAATCCTGATCTGCATACATGGTGCCGTAAAACAATTTGACAAGGCTCTGATCAATGAACAGGAGGTACTTAATAACATTGCCGATATGATGATGGAAACCTATGTCTCTGAATCACTTCTGCTGAGAGTTAATAAACTGGAATCATTGAAAGGAAATATTTCAGTTTACAAAGATATTCTCGATGTAAATATCTATGATTCAGCGGATCTTATCAGGAAATCGGCCTGTGATGCTGTAAATTCTTTTGCATCTCCCGGGAATGCTCCTGTTATAATCAAGGCAATAAATACTCTGGCCAAAGTCAATGGAATAAATGTAAAAGATGCCCGGCGCAGGATTGCTGATAAGCTTATTGAAGATAATTGTTACAAATTCTGAAAAATAATTTCAATAATTATAAAGAATCAGACAGAGTCTTATCAAAAAAGGATGATTTTAAATTTAAGATCACTGATTATAGCCATTCTGATCCCCGTAACTTTGTCTGTTTTCGGTTTCAGCAAGGAAAAACCTGCCATACAGGATACGATTTCATCCAATTCTCAGTGGGTGAAAGAAAACGAACGTTGTTTTCAATGCCACGAACAGGAAAAATATGAATACACAAAAATGCCTTCCGGACTTCACATTTCTGCCATGATGCTTACGGAAAGAATAGTAGAAAGGGAAGAGTTCTATAATTCAAGCCATAAAAGTTTTAGCTGTACTGATTGCCATTCAGAAGATTATGTCATCTTTCCTCATCCGGAAAAATTGAAAACGGAAATTCAGTTTAACTGTCTTGATTGTCACGGAGATGATGAAAAATTTGCTAAATTTCATTTTGAAGTAATAGATACAGAGTATCAGGCAAGTGTTCATTTCAAGCTTGAGAAAAATGGATTTTCATGTTGGGAATGCCATGAGCCACACAGCTTTAAAATCAGTATCAGGAACAGCACTAATATTAAAGAGACAATCCAGTATGATAATTCTATTTGTCTGGACTGTCATTCGAATTACAATCGTCTCAGGCTTTTTTCAAACAAAGAAGAAGTTAATCTTCAACAAAAGCATGAATGGCTCGAGGATGTTTCCTTACATTTCAAGAACGTAAGATGTATCGACTGCCATACAAAAATTGATGACAGTATTCTGGTTTCACACATGATCATACCAAAGGAGCATGCAGTCAGGGATTGTAATGGTTGCCATTCAAAAAACTCTATTCTGATGACAACACTTTACAAGTTCCAATCAAAGGAACAGCGGTCAGGTTTTTCAAATGGGATTATTCTTAATGAATCATTTGTTATTGGAGCAAACAGGA
>JAPLEC010000049.1 GCA_026391515.1 Bacteroidia bacterium
AGGTGTTTTATTTTGGAAAAATAATTTTCGTTTCAACCTGGTTTCTGTAAACAGTAAGATCTACAGTGTGGACCCACGACTGCTCCTCATAATAATAGAAAAACTGCTGAAGGCTGCTAACTGTATTCCCGTTTACCTTGATAATAACATCATTTACTTTTAACCCTGATTTTTTTAAGGGTGAATCAGAGTCGAGTTTTGTTATCAATATACCTGATTCAGAGGTCATTCCTGTTGCTGACATTTCAGAAATACCTTTAAGTTTCTTGATTTCCGAACCTCGCCATGAGATGCTTTTGTCAGATTCTTCCTCCACATTAAGGATGTTCAGCTTCGGGATTTCAGGTTTTAAGGTCAGCTGCCTCAGTTTTGGGCTCACCACTCCAAAACTGTGCATATCAAAATTCTTAAATCCTATTTTTATAGCAGGCGAGTTTTCTGTTACCCTGAAATCACTGCTTGCAGGATCCTTGAATAAAGGATCTCCTGCAACTGAGTTCCGATCAGTTCCATTCTGCCTTGCCCTTGCAAGAGCATAATTGGTAGCAAACAGATTATAGTCTATTTCTTTACCCCAGCCATTCATATATACGGGCTTAAAAGCATTGCAGACAATATTATGCCTGATAATATCTTCAGATTTTGCAAACCATGCATGCAAATGGATTGAATTATTGACCATAATATTGTTTTCAATCCTTCGGAAAAGACCCTCCCTCAATTTTATACCGCCTGTAAGGCATAGATTGTTTTCCAGCAGATAATTGCTTGAGCCGTCATCGAGATCTATGTCCCAGCCGCGATCACAACGCATCCTGTTATTCCTGATTATTGTTGTTTTTACAGCATCAGCCTTAGCAAGTTTTGGATTGGCAGATGTAATACTGTCCATCCTTTCCCTGACAGGGAACCAGTATCTGTCGCGTCCCCAGGAGTTAAATGCTCCATGGTCGCCGGTTTCAAGAACAGTATTGAACACATCGTTGAACTCAATGATGTGTCCACCCCAGGTTCCGTCACAAATATTAATTCCTGCCCGTGGAACATTGTATATTGAGTTGTGGCTTACAGTAATTTCTGATGACATGCTCAAGTTCACACCGGCAGTTTGTTTTTCAATTCTTCCTGTGGAACAGATCAGGTTATCATATGCCTTACACCCTGAAGGATAATCCTTATTCGCAGGACCAGGAACGGTATCGATGGTTTGCGGAGAATTTGACTGGCTGTATTCAAACAAAGGTGATCTGACTGCGGAGGGATTTCCCACAAAATTTATACCTCCGGCACCAACATCATGAATATAATTACCTGAAATATTTACAGAACGGTTATAATTGCTTATAAAAATCGCATTTCCTCCCGGGGAATCAAATTCGCAATTTTCAATTGATATTCTTTCCGCTCCTTCAATAAAGACCATTCCCTGGCGGTATATGGTCCAGTCACTTCTTAAAAGAGGTTCCCTTGTTTTCATAAAGGTCCTCAGTGTATGTCTGAAAATCAATCCCCTTATGACAATATCATGAACTGGTTTTTGCATTGTACCCTTAAAAGCCAGGCAGGATTCAAGTAACGGGACTTCAACGACGGCAGATTTCAAATCCAGTACTTCCGCCGGTTTATAATATAATATCCCGTTATCTGCATCATAATACCATTCATGTGGCGCATTCAGCTCTTCGAACACATTTTCAATAAACTTGTACTCAGGGTGAAATACTGTGCTTGACCTGTTATTCTGGTAGCCACCTTCGAGTTTGGGCTGCCCGTCCGGTTTTACTGATTTTATCATGAAATGAAATCCACCCCATAACCCGGGGTGCATTTTATGAATATATGCTCCTTCAGGATGTTTATATGATAAAAGCCGTTTGGGACTGTCAGCATCTGCAGCATAACCGTTCCAGAATGGTACAGATGGATCAAAATCGGGATATCTAGCCAGAATCTGTTTCTCTCCGTTGATATACAACTGATCAAATGACATATCCTTTTCAATTTCCGACATAAATATACCGTTCCTGTATGTCTTCCAGGTAAGATTAATTCTACGACCACCGCTCAAAACGGGCTTTTCTCCCTGGTATCCTGAAATAGTTAATGGGAAACCCTCGGTTCCCGAATCTTCAGGTGAGAATAGTAAAGGTTTATCAAGATAATAGGTTCCTTTCCTGACGACGATTGTTATGTTGCATCTTTTATGTGATCCACGGAATTCCCTGGCAACATCAACTGCTTTCCGTATAGTATAGAAAGGATTTTCAATTGAACCATCTGAATTATCATTTCCATTTGTGGCAACATAAAGGTGAACACTTTTGGTACACGAAAGTAAAACCGAGCTCATAATGAGCATACAACAGAATATATATAATCTGGATTTCATATTGTGGGATAGTCAATATTTTTTTAGTGATATTTATTTTGGGCGCAAGCCCTTGTTTAAAAGCTGAATTTTGACCTCTCCGTTTTCAGGTATTTCGATTGGAAGTGAAACATAATCCTGATTAAGGTATTTTTTCAAATTAAAATTACTGAATAATTTCCCGTTTACATAGGTTTGAAATCCTTTTCGTATAGTCAAAACCGGCAAGGAAAACTCTGTACTGAGGATTACCGGATTGGTGTTCTTGAGATTAACAGTTACAGATTGACTATCAAACTTATAATTAATGGAATACTTACTATCGTCTAAAGAAATATCATTCCATTCAAAACCTGATGAAGGCATTATCGGGGCAAAGTGCATAGTATTTTTTGCTCTATCGTAGGAAAGTCCTAGCTGTCTGGTAATAAATACTGTAGAGTATATACCGGAAAACCAGCCTGACTTTCCAAAACCTCCCGGATTTCCTCTTACAACCTTACCATATGGAGGGGTAACACTGCGCTCTCCCCAACCATAAACCCACCACCATATTGATCCATCCGCATCCGTAACCTTTCTGATCTCAGTAATGGAGCCATGTTCTCCGAATAATGAGGATTTATCAGTACCAGCACACACACCTTTCATATAACCGGGAGCAGTTGATGGAGTATCATACCATGATATTGCGTAAATCTTTGGACGATAAATTGTATTATACTCTGATACTGAGAATTTCATATAATTGAGATACACAGGATCATCCCACGAAAGAAAACCATAGAGTGGCATCAGGGTTATATCTGACTCTTCTCCATCACTTTCCATTGGAGCAGGACGACCATCATGGTAAGTGGCTTCAATAAACTGATTGCCGAAAGGTCCGCTGATTGTACATTTTTCCATTATAGCTGAATGAACCTTTGCAGCGGTCTCTTCAAAGAAGGTTCCGGCATCCGGTTCATTATAAACCTCTCTCAAAAGCCTTGAATAACTTTTAAGTGCAAACCACGCACAGACATTTGACCCGGTATGATAATCGGGCAGGATATAACCATCTGATATATATCTTGACGGAAAAAGCCATATATCAGGATCCTTCCTTGAAGAGATCAGTTCTGATAGAATTTTTTCCCAATATTTTTTTAATTGAATGTTTTGAATAAAGAATTGTTTATCTCCTGAATTCTGATAATAGAGTCCGGCAAGCATCAGACTTGCCATTGAAATACCTACCGAATGATTAACTCCTCCCTCAAGAATACTTCCTTTTGGACGAACCCCAAATTCACTGAACCAAAGAATAAGTTTTTGAGCCATTTCTTTATCAAGAATTGTAAAAGGAAGACTGGAATAATAAAAGTCCTTCATCCATATCTGACGGGTGGCAGGATAGCTTCCCCAGTTTGATCCGGCGATTTTTCCGCTTTCCGACATACCTATAGCGCCGAATGATGCAATCACTTGTCTTTCAAAGAACTCAGCAAGATAGGGATCTTGTGGCGTTTCAAGTTTCCCCAGCAGAGATCTGAAATACTGTAATGTATTATTAAGCCAGACCAACGTGCCCATTTTGTTTATTTCCTGCAATGCAGGATCTCCAAGGTTATAAAGTATTGCCGGCACCCAGATATTTTCTCCTTTTTTAAGGTCAAACTTCACTTTGATTTTGCTGTTCTCTGTATCACCCAGAGCCAGATCAAAATCATACGGATCGAGTGTGGCCCAGCTTAAGGCTCCCGTGTTCATCAGTGACAGATCTTTCCTGTTGCCTTGCATAAGTTTTGGAAGATTAATAGTCCCTGCCAGATTATTTTCCGATCTGTTTTCAAGGTATAATCCATAGACTGCGCCCCTGATTCTTTCTTTGCCATCCTGTGAAATGGGAGCGAATGTCACCACTTTTATTGTGAACTGACCTTCAGGTCCTTTGAATTCAGTTACAGGAATTATATTGTCAAGCAGACCTGTTCGGAAATCCCATGGTACTTTATCGAGATCATAGGTCTGCCCATTAAGATCAAGTGTGAAAGAATATGGACCATAACTGCTATTGTCTTTTGCAGCCCAAACACCTGGCCAACTGCCGTCAGTCAGACCCGATGTCGGAGTACAATTTGCAAAATATGTATCCCTGTAAACTGTTAGGCTTTTAATTGAACCCTGAACACCAATATTGGCAAGTACTTTATTATTGGAAATATCAAAAGTAAGAGCTTCGAAATTCTTGTTTTTATCGAAATGGCTAACTGTATCTCCCATTTTATATCTTCCATTTATCCGTTCGATATAAAATAGTTTGCCCCATGGCCTTTCAAGTGTTTCTTTAATTGAATTATACTCACCACTGTGGACCCTGATGTCGTGATTAGTCTTTACTGACTGACAATAAATGATGTCAAGGCAACAGAATTTAAAGAGTATTGCTATCAACACAACTTTCATAGAATTTCTCATAAGTTCTGTATTTAGTATTAAATTTAATTTATTTCGTCCTGCTGAGCATTCCTGTAATTTGTTTTCCGAAGGTAATTTCGATAATAGTTGACAGTTCTCGATTATCAGCTTTTGCGAGATCGAAAGTCACACCATTAACACTTTGCACATAATTTATGGATCCTCCCGTCAAGCATTTAACAGCAGTAATTTTATTGTTAATTGATTGTAAAGCCAGGTTTTTGACAGAATCACCGGTGATGTGCAGATAAACCTTATTCCCGCGATATGTACTTCCTCCCCAGGCCTCAGGATACCAGGGACCCCCATGAGTATAATAAATGGTTTGTCCATATCTTTTGAGCCAGTTGCCTACTTCCATGAGGCGTGAAACCTGTGTTGTATCAAATGCCCCATTCCACCTGGGTCCCCAGCTGAGAAGCAGGTTACCGTTACCGCAAGCGGTAAAAATGAGCATCCTCACAAGGGTTTTTGAAGTTTTTACGGGTGTGTCTGACCACGACCAAGATTCACATAAGGTTGTACAGCTTTCCCATGGTCGTTCCTGATACATCCCTATTCTTTGCTCAGGGGTGTCGAAATCGCCAGGGATACTGGCCCTGTTGTTTATTATGATACCTGGTTGAAGCTCACGTACCATTCTTGTCAACCTTTCCGAGTCCCACATTTCAGCGGTAAACATGCCTCCCCACCATGCGGCATCAAACCAGAAGATATCAACTTTACCATATTTTGTACAGAGTTCACGAACCACATTAAACTGATAATCGATGTATTTGTAATGATCTGATCCGGGAACCACTTTTTTTACTCCTGGTTTTGCTTTATAATAGGGAGGATCTTTTATCTCTACAATCAACGAGGTATCAACAGGTGAATAATAAGGTTGTGACCAGTCACGCTGAGAGTAATAAATACCAAATTTCATACCGGCTTCATGACAGGCATCTGCAATCTCTTTCAGGTAATCTCTGCCAAAAGGTGTATTGGTAATTTTAAAGTTAGAATATCTGGTATCCCAAAGGTGAAATCCGTCATGATGCTTGGCAATGACAACTATATACTTCATACCTGCTTTTTGCGCTGTTTCGACCCACTTTTTTGCATTGAAGTCTCTGAATTCAAGGTATTGAGGATATTTTTTCCAGATTGTATCAGGAACAAAGCCGTGTCCGAAATCAGGCGCCTTCCAGGTGTAACACAATGCACCGCTCATATCTTTGCCTATATAAGTGGCCAGCCCGAAATGAATGAACATGCCGAAGCGCGCCTCATTAAACCACTTCATCTCACCCTCTGAGGCAAAATTGCTTGCATTCCATTCGCTGACTGTAAATTTTTGTGTAAGGTAGTAGGGAACGTGCTTGGTTGTGTCGGTATCAAGGATTGACCATTGAGCCTGAATGGAATTCAAACCGGTCAATATTATAATAAGAAGTAAAAATGTTAGTCTAGGTGATTTTCTCATATCAATTAATAATTGCTTATAATATTACTGCGATTTGTAATAGATCTTAAAAGTCTCCTTTTCGCCCGGGTTAAGCGATTTTTCTGTTTGAATATAATCCCTGCCATATCTTTTTCCCTTAGCATTTTTCCCTTGAAGTGCTTTACCTTCAGGGGCGGTAATCCCTATTAACCCGGAATAAGTTTCTGTATTTCTATTGGTAATTGAAGCAGTAATAGATGAACCGTCATCCGAATATCTAATATCAAAGAAGGCATTCCCTATTCGTACTCCAGACCATTCAAAATTATTCCAAGGTGAAAAAGGCCTAAAAGAGACAGTTTTAGCTGGAATATCGGCTGAAAGCCCCATAATATTATTTATAAGTAAAGTATTAAATACGCTTGTCGCATAAGGTACTTTAGCCACATCGCAAAATCCTCCTGTATAATTTGTTTTTCTCCTGTCAACGATAGAAGGATCTGTTTGCTCGGCATCATAAGGCCACCACCATGGTGAACCATCAATGTCAGTCATCGATTTCCATAAATAAAAAGCCGAATTAAATTCATCTTTATTAGCTGCACCTGCAATCAATACCAGCCAGGCGGGAAATGTATATCCACCTTTCCAGTCCGGACCACTGTACCACGATATAGCATTGAGGCTTGGACTATAAAGGTAATTGAATGGAGTCATTGAAGCTTTGCAATGGTTAATAACCAGCGAGTTATCTTGTTCAACAAAACCATAAAATGCCGACTGGACTACTGCCACTTCCTCTCCATCGTGGCATCTGGATGAGCTATCAACGACTCCGTTTTTCCAGGTTCCTTCGGCAAACTGATTGCCAAAAGGACCAGGGATCACACATTTATTAAGAATATCTTTTCTGCATGCGGAGGCTTTATTCAACCAGAGGTTTGCATGGGCAGAATCATCCCATATCTCGCGGGCGATACGCGAGTACATGTCAAGAACACGCCAGACAAGGATTTGCGAACCTGTATGGTAATCTCCTCTTGAAGGACCATCCCAGATATTGCGGCTCGGAAATAATGTAGCTTCTGGGTATTCTGTGGCTAATATCCTTGTGATTTTTGTTGTCGCATATTGTCTGAATGAAGGAACCCTAAAATAAGTCTGATCTCCTGTCCGCTGATAATAATCAGCTGTCATTATCAGGTCATTGGTAGTTGCATATAATGAGAAACTGATATTGGATTTTGACTCTTCTGTATAATAAGGAATCATTCCTGCAAGGTAAACAGGGTTCCTTATGGTACCAGTAACGTAACCCGGATTCAGAATGCTCATTATGCTCCATGAACCACCTTTCGGTTCTGCTAATATGCCATTCCCCTTTAACAAATAACACGAGTGTCCGCATTCATAATAGCGATAAAACATCTCTGCAAGCATTGGATCTTCAGGAATTTTGAGTTTGCCTGTTGCCCTTTCATGTAGATAAATAGTTGAGTTAAGCCATTCAAGAACACTTCTGGATCTTACAAAATCGCGTGTATGGATTAACTCATCACTCCCTGCGCCGACAATAAAAGCAAATTTCATGTAACTGCTTTCCCTGGGATCGAGGGAAAATGCAACATCAGGAAAACTTCCGGACCAGTTTGTGGAATCGAGCAAGGCTACTGTCTCATATCCGGGAATTGTCGGTGCAACTTCAGCATATTTGGGATGGAAGTTGGCTTTGCTTCCCCTATGGCTGTTTGCAATTGGTTCTGCTGCCGGTCCATAGAGTTTTGCTTTCGTTATGGTGGAATCAAGCAAATTAGCATCCCGGATTGAAGCGGGTACTGATATTTTACCATTAACCCGTGATAATCCTTTATTTGTCATTTTTAAAACCATAATTAATGCTCTGGGTTCAGGGATAAGTGGATTCTCTTCTTTTTCAGGAGCAAAAACCAGCATCTGGATAACCAGATCATCTACCTTATAGTTCCATTTGTAAAAAAGATTATGAATAATATCGAGTGAAGGATTGTTTATTTCCGATAGTGGTATCGACGTGTTGCCATTATAAAGGGAAAAAGTCCATTGACTTCCCGTCAAATAGTCATCGGGACCAAATTCTTTTGATATTGGAATGGAATATTTTCCCTTATAGCCTTCTAACGGACCCATTACAGATGGATATTCCACCAGTCCGTTGGCATTGACAGAACATGTGATGTTATTATTGCTCACATCAAACCAAGCTTGTGTAAGATCATCAGTATTGTCATTGGATGGGGCAACAATTCGATAACGGGTAACTGCATTTTTTGGCTGATATCCTTCATTAAAACCAAAGTTGCTACTCACAGGAGACCTGAAGACATCATCCAGGCTTTTATAATATTGTGCTTCGGCAGAAGGAAGAATAATCCAAAAAAGTATCATCAAACACCAGAAGTGCATCACTTTTAACATAATACATGATTTTTAATTGAATGTTAAAGAAAGACATGGGAGTTTTATTCCCATGTCTATTCTTGTTCTTAAAGAAACATCCAACAGCGTCTTAGTAGCCCGGATTTTCAGACCCAAGATTTGGATTATTGGCAATGACAGCAGGAGTCAATGGTAAATAATAATCCTTATCCCTGAATAACGGAGGAGTTGAACCATCGATATTGGTCAATACTACTAGTTGAAGTTTGGAGGTGGCTACGTCGAAGTAATACTCCAGCCCTGAATATTGCACTGATAGGACTGTTTTGGCTGTTCTCCATGATTTCAGGTCGTAGTAGCGGTAACCATTTTCAAAAGCAAGTTCGATTTTTCTTTCATGCCTGATATTGTCGCGTGTAACAGAAGTAAGAAGATTGACTCCTGCCCTTGTTCTTACCTGGTTTACAGCATCCATTGCTTCAGCTGTTTTACCAAGTTCGAAAGATGCTTCTGCATGATTCAGTAATATATATCCATACCTGAATATTATCCAGTCTGTTTTTGAATCTACCCAATAGGGATTATTTGTTTCATCAGTATATTTTAGTACTCCAAAACCGGTATTGAGGTCCCAGCTTAAATTCGCCCCACGTGCCCAAGGGTCAGCGGTGGTCCCAGTAGTCATATCCATTGTTTTGCCTTTAAAAACGGATCCATGGGTATAGATAGAGGCAAAGAATCTTGGCTCCTTTTTACCCCAGAGTTCGTCAAGGGTCCAGAGGCCTGTCTGAATTGCGACCCTGTCAAGGGTACCGGGTGTACCGGGGGTACCATCCGTCCATTCAAATTCTTCAGCCATTTCAAGATATGGACATGACCCATCGCCGGGCCAGCACCCTAATCCGTAAGGAAAGTTCCAGTTATCCCAGAAATGAGAAACTCCTTTATCCAGACCAATGTATTCTTTTGCATAGATCACCTCCGAGTTTTTCTTTACAAGGAACAGGTTCCTGAAATTTTTAATCTTATTGGCATCGGCATTGTACAAAGTGAAAACGGCATCATCAATTATCTTCTTTGATGCATCATATGAAGACTGATATAAATCCTGGGCCCTGTCTGCTGGTACTCCCAGAACTCCATCCAGTTGTTCAGTGCCCCATTTTGCCAGGTTAGCTGCGTAAAGGGCTACCTGACTTTTCAGTGCAAGTGCTGCATATTCGGTTGGCTGACCACCATCATAAGCAACTGCAGGCAAATAATTATTATCGATTATTGCGGTAAGTTCACTTATGCAAAAGTCGTAAATCTCAATTTCCTTGTTTCTCTTTGGATAAAGTTCATCATAAGGATCATTTGCATTTTGAGCCTTCAATATAAGAGGAACTCCTCCAAAATCCCTGGCTATAATAAAATATGTGAATGCTCTTGCAAACCTTATCCTGCCTATCCTAAGGTTCTTTTGATCATCAGGAAGGGTTGATGTTGCTATCTCTTCAAGGAAGGTGTTCATTTTCCTGATCGTCGAGTAATAGACCCATCTTTTTGTTGGCCACACAGAACTGGCCACCATTGCTCCGGCTTTATAAAAAGAGGTTGTATTTATCCAGGAAAAAGCAGTGTGCCCCTCATCTGTAATATCAGAGAGGAATGTTGTTGCCCAATTATCGGTATTGTCCTGCTGCGCGTTGTAGAGGAATGCCATTTCATTGAATACATCAATCACGTAGGCATCAATAAGTGCCGGGTCATTCCAAACTGCAATATCTGAAATCTTGTCGAGTGGTGCCTTGTCTAGAACTTTTGAACAGGAGGAAACCGCGATGATTATCAGACCTATCAGTAATATTAATTTTGTTTTCATAGATTACGATTTAAAAATTGATTAAAAGGACATGTTCAAACCAACTGTAAGTGTTCTCTGATGAGGGTAAACTGCACCAGGTACAGCATAGCCTGTAAAGACATCTCCTGGAGTTTCGGGGTCGATATTATACTTCTTGATTTTACTCAGAGTGAAAAGATTGGTTCCGGATACATAAACGCGTATATTTTGTATTCCAACCTTATTAATGTACTTGGGGGGAATATTATACCCGATACTCATAACTTTTAACCGCAGATAAGATGCATCCTTATACCAGTAATCTGCAGTCTTTAAATTATTATTGTTAAAGCTCTGCCTGGGGAATATGGCATTTTTATCAGGATTTGCTTCCGTCCAGCGGTTTTCAAACAGGCTCTGGGTATTGTTTTGTTCTGATATCATACCCTGCATAACGTTGAGTGTCCTTCCTGCTGCCCCCTGCAACAATCCATCCATGTCAAAACCTTTATATGTCAGCCTGAAGTTAAGTCCAAACATGGTTTTGGGAAGTCCGGATTTACCTATTATAGCATAATCTCTCCAGTCAAGTTTTGTATCTCCGTTCAGATTCAGGTATTTAATATCACCAACTTTTACAGTAGTATTGCCTGTACCATCTATATCATAATCCAAGTTATCAATTTCAGATTGTGAAGTGAACAATCCATCTGTTTTATAGCCCCAGATCAGATCTGTCCAGGCTCCCGATTTTTTATTTATCCTTATATCATCAGGGTCGGTATAGGCAGGTTCATCATAGTGTATCCATTTTGATCTTGCCCATGAGATATTTCCACTGACATCAAAACTAAAATCGCCAAAACTTTTCCTGAATCCGAGGAGGAATTCCATACCCCTGGTGTCCATGCTGTTTATATTTTCAGAAGGTAGAGTGGCTCCAAAAGTACTTGGAAGGGAGAGTATGCGGCTACCAAGGATTCCGTCCCTTAACCTGTAGAATCCATCGGCCTCGCCATACAAAGTGTTATTGAACAGGCTGAAATCCAGCCCGACGTCATATGTATTCATCTTTTCCCATGTAATGTATGGATTTGGAATACCTGTACTGGAAATTCCCATCTGCTGGGCACCATTAAGTGCAAAAGGTCTTGAACCAAGTGAATACCCGCCAATGAACTGGAATGCTCCTACATTGTCATATCCGGTATTACTATAACTGGCACGAATCTTCAGGTTGCTTAACCATTTGACATTATCTTTGATAAAAGATTCATCTGACATGATCCATCCTACAGAAACACTTGGGAAAAGCCCCCATCTTGTATCCTCAGGGAAGTTTGGAGACCCGTCATAACGCAGGGTAACTTCAGCCAGGTACCTGTTGTTGAATTTATAATTCAACCTGCCGATGAAACTTGCTCTTCCTGATTCAGTTGCACTGCCATTGTTTTGCTGTGTTCCCGAACCTCCGGCAAAAAGGTAATCAATAGCAGTACTGAGAAAATCACGACGGTATGCAGACATCCATTTTCCGTAGGAGCTGATTATCTCATACAGGAACATTCCCGATAATTCATGTTTTTCCTTAAATATTCTTGAATAGTTTGCTGAGAACTGACCGGTGAATACATATCCCGGTGACATGGTTTCACTCAGAGTTGTAGGACCCGTTTTTAGCTGTGAGGTATATAATTCGGTTGCATAACTGTAAGTATACGTCTGAACAAATTTGCTGAATGTTTTATCATCTGTATAGTAGTTCTGATAGTCTCCAAAGGCTTTCAAATATAGTCCTTTTATAAATGGGATGTCGTATTTCAGACCCATGCTTCCCCTCAGATTATGAGAGTTGATCTGATTATATCCGCCAATTTCCTTGCTGGTATTGATTACCGGGTTGAGTGCAAGGGGACCTCCTGAATAAGCGATTTTGGTACGATCCGGCAAAAAGGCTTCATTTGTGGGTCTTGCCCAGAAGAAGGTATTCCAGAACTGGCCCCCTTCCTGTATTCCCTGAGCCGAACGTGATAAATTCCCTATTATAGCTGAAAGATTAAGCTCCATGGTCAGGTTCTTTGCAACAGTTGCATCGATGTTCGATCTTACGTTAAACTGATTGTACAAATTGTCACCTGTTTTAAACATTCCATCCTGACGGGTGTACCCTGCGAATGCGTAGTAACGTACATTTTCGTTGCCACCTCTAAGGGAAAGGTCATATTTCTGCATAGGAGCCCATTCTTTCATTGTTGCTTTCCACCAGTCTGTAGATGTTGAGTCAGGATTTGTACCTGCATAATAATTGCGTATATCTGCCTCAGAATATTTTGTAAGAGCAGGAGCTACACCTGAATTCAACTGTGCCTCACGGTATATTTCAGTATACTGCCCGGCGTTCATTGCCTTCGGATAGT
This sequence comes from Bacteroidia bacterium, assembly GCA_026391515.1. Lineage (GTDB taxonomy): Bacteria > Bacteroidota > Bacteroidia > Bacteroidales > VadinHA17 > LD21. Next base: position 12,915 of record JAPLEC010000049.1, read on the forward strand.
TGATATTCCCTGAGTAAGTTAACGATGAATTAAATGTGATTGACGGTTTACCCAGTTTACCACGTTTAGTGGTAACGAGAATAACTCCATTACCAGCTCTTGCCCCATAAATGGCTGAGGAAGCATCCTTCAAGACCGAAATGGATTCAATTTCGGAGGCAGAAATATTGTTAAAACTTTGCTCAACGCCGTCAACAATTATTAACGCATTACCAAATCCTCGGATACTTAACTTTGAAGCATCATTCCCCGGTTCCCCAGTGCCTTGTAATGTCTGGAGTCCGGGTACTTTACCGGTCAAAGCATTAGTGGTACTTGCAACAGGTGTTATTGTCAATGCATCACTTTTAACGGTGGATATTGCACCTGTTACGTCTCTCCTTTTGCTGGAGCCATAACCAACTACAACGACTTCATCCAGTCCTATTGACGCTTCTTTCAATACAACATCAATCTGCATTCGTCCTTCTGATGGAATTTCTTGTGATGTCATACCAACGAAGGAAAAGATTAATATAGCATTTTGAGGTGCATTGTTTATGGTGTATTTCCCGAATATGTCTGTAAGAACACCGAGGGTGGTTCCTTTTAAAGATACACTAACACCGGTTAGCGGACTGCCCTTTTCATCTGTAACAGTTCCGGTTATTTGGTTTTGTTGGGGTTCAGTAGTTGACGCAATTGCCAGTATATTATTCTCAATAGGATCAGTAGTTAATAATATTTTTCTGTCGAACACAACATAATTGATATTAGTTCCTTTAAATAATTCAGGAAGGATATCCGTAATCAATTTATTCTCTGCCTGAATTGAAACAACTCTATTTACATCAATCTGTTTCTGATTGAAGATAAAATAGAATTCACTCTGACTTTCTATTTTATCCATTAC
>JAPLEC010000065.1 GCA_026391515.1 Bacteroidia bacterium
TACATTTCCGCATCCTTTTGCATTTTATCAGACATAGTGCCTTTTAATACCACATCTGAGACACAGAAGTGTCCCCCTGGTTTTAATACTCTGAAGATTTCTGAAAATGCCTTAGATTTATCCGGTACAAGGTTCAGGACACAATTGGAGATAACAACATCAAACAAATTATCATCAAATGGCATATTTTCGATATCACCAAGGACAAATTCAACATTCTTAAAGTTCAGTTTTGCACAGTTTTGCCTGGCTTTTAAGACCATAGGTTCGGTCATATCGAGTCCTGTAACTTTGCCATTTTCTCCGACTATTGCTCGTGCAATAAAACAATCATTCCCTGCACCACTCCCAAGATCAAGTACATGGTCTCCTTTCTTTATCCTGGCATAATCTGTCGGTATACCACAACCAAGATTCAGATCGGCATCCGGATTGTAGCCTTCCTTGCTTTCATAATTTTCACTGAAAACAGTATAATCCACTTCAGTACCGCAGCATGAAGAGCTGCAGCATGATGATTTTTCTGAATTGCTCTGTTCGGCAATTTTACCGTATTTTTCTTTTACTATTTCCTTTGCATCTTTCATAAATATCAGATTACTTAATTTTTAGGTTGGTATTATAAAACTTATAGAATTCCTCCTCAATCTCATCCCTTAGCCTGCGAAATTCACCCAGAATGAATTCTTCTGATCCGGTGATTTGTGACGGGTCCATAAATCCAATATGCAACCGATGCTTTACTTTCCCCAGGAAAACCGGACAAGTTTCATTTGCATCATCGCATACCGTAATTACATAATCCCATTCATAATCAAGGTATTGATCTACAAGTTTAGGAGTTTGATGACTTATATCAATCCCTGCTTCCTTCATCACCTGTACAGCTTTCGGATTTATCTGTTTTGCCGGTTCTGTCCCCGCTGAACTAACTTTAAGGTTTTTGTCAAATGACTGAAGGAATCCCTGCGCCATCTGGCTCCTGCAGCTGTTTCCTGTACACAGTATCAATATTTTCATATATATAATCTGATAATTTTTTTACAATATTTTGCGAATATATAAAATCATTTAGTAATTTTGCGAAATATAAAAATATTTTTTCGCAAGATGACAAACAAACCTCAGTTTACACCGGAAGTGCTGAAACTGGCAAATGTTGCAAAGGCTCTCAGCCACCCTGTCAGGATATATATTCTGCAGAAACTCTCAAAAATGAATGCCTGTTGTTATAGCGGCGACCTGGTAGAAGAACTTCCAGTCGGTCGATCCACATTATCACAGCATTTAAAAGAATTAAAATTTGCCGGATTGATCCAGGGAGAAATAAATCCTCCCTATATAAAATATTGCATAAACAGGGAAAAATGGGAGGAGGCAAAAATATTACTGGGAGGGTTTTTTAATGAAAAACAAATATCAGTCAAATTGAAAGAAGTAAAATCCAACTCACATATAAATGTCTAAACCAAATAATTTTCAAATTTTCAAATTGTCTAATTTTTAAATTAATAATTATG
>JAPLEC010000387.1 GCA_026391515.1 Bacteroidia bacterium
AGTGCATGCAAAGAAAGTCGCCGTAATTATTTAATATGCAAACAAATTTAACACATTATTCCTGCTCCTGGTCTTTAGTAAAAAATGCTTCAACAATCTGCTTATAGGTGACGTAGATCCTGTATGAGCCTAAAAACAGGAAGGTCGATCCTATTATTACACGTATTGCTTTGTCAATGTTGAAATACTTCTCCGTAAAAAACAACAAAAAAATCCCGATGCCCAGATAAAAAAACACCATGAAAATTCCAAACAAGGCATGAATCTGTTTCAGGATTTTATTCATACTAATAAGTTATGGCACAAATAAAATAAAAATAGAACTAATTTCAAAGATAGTGGAAATAGTTATTGATGAATGAATTAAATTAAAGGGTGAACACTCATTTCAACAGCAAAGAACAATCTCCATAGCTCAGAAACCTGAAATTGTTATCGAATGCAAAAGTGTAAATCTCTTTCCAGTCATTTCCGACCCAGGCTGAAATTAAAAGCAGCAAAGTGCTTTTTGGCTGGTGAAAATTTGTTATCATTCCATCGATTACCCTGAATTCATACCCTGGAATTATCATAATTTTTGTTGCACTTTGCAAAGTAATGCTTTTTTGTTTTTTCATGAATTTCAGCAGAGCTTTTAATGATTCCTCCGGAGAAACTTCAACATCCTCCTGGTATGGATCCCATTGTCCGATTAAAAGCTCAGAATCGGCAAATGACGGGTTTTTGATTATTTTGACTCCCAGCCAGTAGAGGCTTTCAAGTGTCCTCACGCTGGTGGTACCGACAGCGACAATCTTGCCCTGAAAAGATAACAGAGTCTCAAGTAAATCTCTTGAAACAATAAAATGTTCTGTGTGCATTTCATGCCGTGAAATGTCATTCACCTTTACAGGTCGAAATGTACCTGCACCAATATGAAGAGTAAGTTCAACCGATCTAATACCTTTATTATTAATATTATCAAGAACCTCTTTACTAAAATGCAAACCAGCCGTAGGAGCAGCAACAGATCCTTTTACAACAGAATAAACAGTCTGATACCAGACATTATCTTCATTTTCATCCTCCCGTTTTACATAGGGTGGGAGAGGAATATGCCCTGCTGCATCAGTTACCTCACCAAAGGATATGTCGTTAGCTGACCAGCTGAAACGTATCCTCCATGCTTCACCTTCAGGTTTGATTTTCTCGGCATATAGCTTAAATTGTTTGCCTTTGAAATCAAATACTGAGGTCAACGTTCCGCTCTTCCACTTTTTCAAATTTCCGATAATGCATTTCCATTCAACAGGGCTCACCGAGCTGAAGGACTGTTCGTACTCAAATGGTACAAGGGGTTCAAGACATAAAATTTCGATAGTGGCTCCGGTCTCTTTCCTGAACAAAAGACGAGCTCTTATAACCCTGGTATTATTAAATACAAGTAAAGTATCTTCCGGTAAATATTTATGAATGTTTCTGAACTTATCTTTCGAGATCTTTCCACCACGATAGACCAGAAGTTTCGAGCTATCACGCTCTTTTACAGGATATTGAGCTATCCTCTCCTCCGGCAGATTATAGTTATAATCCTCAATATTAATATCAGGTAATTCTTTCATTTTCTTCTTGCCGTTGCACCTTAGTGCCCTTAAGCCTCTGTGCCTTTTATTCCCTGCAAAAATATCAATTTTAAACACTATAGCTTATTTTCTGAGGATTTCCTACCTTTGCAACGCAGCAGGCCGTTCCATCGTTCCGCCAGCTGGCGGAAAGGAAAGTCCGGGCAACATAGAGCACCATGCTTCCTAACGGGAAGATATCCGTGAGGGTACAGAAGTGTAACAGAAAATAACCATCCTTGGCAGCAATGTCAGGGAAAAGGGTGAAAAGGCGAGGTA
>JAPLEC010000388.1 GCA_026391515.1 Bacteroidia bacterium
GTTAGAAATAAATTTAAATTTATGTTGTTTTTCATACAATCATTAAAGAATAAACATTTTTTAAACATGTTAAAAAATATATAACTTTTGATAATCAATATATTAACATTGAAATTAACATACGTTATGATTGAAATATTAATAACGTAATTAAAACAAATTTATGGTTTTTAGTGTTCATTCAGAGTTAATTTAAGGACTTTATTTTATTGAAATATTCTAAGAAATATGTTTTAAAACAGAATTTCTAAAACTGTTAGAGATTTTTAAGTTTTTACTTACGTGATTTGTACAATTTATTAACATGATATTCTGTACTATAAACTTTAATGAAAGAAAGAAGAATTTTTCTATAATATTTAGTTAAAAAAGGATAAAAGAATATTTTTTTCTTAAATTTAACACGATTAATATTTTACTATAAAAATAAAAGCAAGTGAAAAAGAAAAAAATAGCAATAATTTCGGATCATGCAGGATTCTTTCTGAAAGAAAAACTACTGAATTTTCTCATTAAAGAAAAATATGAGATAAAAGATTTTGGTTGTTCTTCTTCAGAAGCGGTTGATTATCCTGATTTTGGTCACCCTATGGCTGCTGCAGTTTCTTCAGGAGAATATAATGCGGGAATTTCAATATGCGGAACAGGAAACGGCATAAATATGACAGTAAATAAGCATCCGGGAATAAGAAGCGCTTTATGTTGGAATGAAGAGATCAGCAAGCTTGCAAGAGCGCACAATGATGCCAATATCTGTGCTTTACCAGGAAGATACATTTGCGAATCAGAAGCATATTTGATTATAAGGACATTTCTTGAAACTTCTTTTGAAGGAGGGCGGCACAAAAGAAGGATAGATAAAATTCCACTTAAAATATATTGAAATGCTTTCAAATTCATGCAGATACGGAATCAGGGCAGTAATTTATATTGCCAGTCAACCGTCAGAGAAAGGTAAAACAGGAATAAAACAAATATCAAAAGATCTTAACTTACCAACTCCTTTTCTTGCCAAAATTCTTCAGCAGCTTGCCAAACAGAAAATATTGAAATCATTAAAAGGACCACATGGCGGCTTTTCGTTACTGAAAGATCCCAGGAAAATAACACTGCTTGATATGGTTAAAACAATAGACGGAGAAGAAATTTTTACAAACTGTCTCGTCCATAACAGCACATGCAGCTGCGTTGATAAACATAAAAAACCATGTCCTGTTCATGATGACTATAAAGGACTCAGATCAGATCTTATAAACCTGTTCAGTAATAAAACAATATACGATCTGGTAAGAAAAACTAATGAAACGGGAAAAATAGTTATTTGATTTTCTCTTTTTGAAAAGATCTGATAATCAAAAAGATCAATACAGAAAATAATATTCCGGCAAGATTAAAAATGAGATCATAGATGCTTCCTGAGCGGGAAGACGTCAGCAATGACTGCAACAGCTCCATTAATGCTCCGAAAAAGAATGGGATTAACGCAATTAAAAACAAATTACCAGTTCTTCCCACTCTTTTCCTGTTTTCAAAAAGGATGACAGACATAAAAACAAAATACATTATAAAATGAATTACCTTGTCCATTCCTTTAAAATGAATAATTGAAATTTTCTGTAATTCCTCAGAGCTTGTCAGGCTCAGGATTATAATAATGAATGCGATAATTATTGAGAACTTATTTCTTCTTACCATTTTTTAATGTTTGGCGCAAATTTAATCAATAGAATGTTAATTTATTTATAAATTTAGCTATTGTAATTTTTATTAATGGCAGGCATCTATCTCCATATACCCTTTTGTAAAAAGTTATGTAACTACTGTGATTTTTATCACATAATTTGCAATGAAGAGCATGGCGAATTTATTGGCGCATTGCTTAAGGAAACAGAATTAAGAAAAGACTATCTTGATAAGAATTCTGTATCAACAATATATTTTGGCGGAGGAACACCATCTGTGCTTTCAATAAAAGAAATTGATGGAATTTTTGAAAACCTGAACAAATGGTTCACTGTTGATCCGGAAAGTGAAATAACTATTGAACTGAACCCGGATGATGTCACGTCAGAATATTTAAAAGGACTGAAAAAGATAGGTTTTAACCGGATAAGCCTGGGAATACAATCATGGCATGATGATGATCTTAAATTCTTAAACAGGCGGCATAACGGATTACAGGCCACAAATGCATTAAAGGAAATATTTAAAACGGGGTTTGAAAATGTAACGATTGATCTGATTTATGGCATACCCGGAATGGGAATTGATAAATGGACAGTAAATCTGAACACCGCGCTGTCTTTTGATATCAAACATTTATCTGCTTATCATCTGACAATTGAGCCAGGAACAGTTTTCGGGAAACTGAAGGGAAAAAAGTCATTTGAAGAAATAGATGAAGAAGAGAGCAATTCACAATTTAATGTGTTGATTGAAAAAACTGAAAATGCCGGTTTTATTCAGTATGAAATATCAAATTTCGGAAAGCCCGGCTATTTTTCTGTTCATAACACAAATTACTGGAAACAGGTACCTTATCTTGGAATTGGTCCGTCAGCTCACTCGTTTAACGGTTATTCAAGGCAATGGAATATAAGGGATCTGAAAAAATATATTAAATCAGTAAATAGCGGTAAAACATTCTTTGAAAAAGAAGAGCTTGATCTGAAAACAAGATTTAATGAATATATACTGACATCCTTAAGAACAATCTGGGGAATTGATCTTGAGTATATTGAAAGGACGTTTGAGAAAGAAGGATGTGATTATGTTATTAATCTGGCTGGGAAATTCATCAATTACGGCATGATGAAACAGGACAAAAATACCCTGGTCCTTACAAACCAGGGTAAAATGATATCTGATAATATTATTTCAGAATTTATGATGCCGGCAGACAATTAATTATCTCTTTGTAAGAATAAAAGTGGTCTTTCCGATAATAGTATCTTCAAGATAAACGGCTGCACTGTAATTTCCGGGTATAAAATCGCCTGTATTATCGAGCCATATAGTAACATCAATATCCTGATTCATATAATCAATAGTCCGGGTAGCCGAATAAATCATCTTATTTCCTTTGTATTCAAACAAATTATCGGGACTGCTGGTAATTACGAGTGAATCAGGCCTGATAACTCTCATATAAATTTCTTTTTGACCTGCTTTAGCGATAGGATTTTCACGAAGCGTAAACCCAACCCGTAATTTTGCCATCATATTAATTCTGGATGTCTCCTTGTTTCTCTTATTAATCGCAACAGCAGTAATATTTTTTGCCTGAATAACTGATGCCACTTCAACCTTGGCATTCAATTCTTCTTTTACTTTTTCCAGTTCAGTATTAGTATTCTTTACTTCTGTTATTTGCTGTTTAATTTGCGTATTTTCGGCTACAAGTGTTTTATTTTTGGTGTTAAGAGAGTCAATCTGAACAATATAGCTTTTCATTATTTCTCTCATTGTTTTTATTTCGTTTTTATATTGTTTTATCAATATAGTATTGGAAGCATCCTTTGCCAATAATTGAATAATTTTATTCTTTTCTACTTCAAGCCTTAGATTAAGGCTATCGTTATTTATTTTCACGACATCGTACTCATGAAGAATATTCTTTAACTCATTTGCCAGGGAATCTTTTTCTTCTGTAAGTACTATTTCCATTTCAGCCATTTTATTTTTCTTGTCAAAATACATTACCACAATAAAAATAAGTGCGATGGCAAGAATAATCAATAAAGCAATCATTCCTATCGGAACGCCTTTTTTATTCTCCTGCAAACCTGACGATTTAATATTTGAATCTGCCATTTATTTGATTTTAAAAAAGATATAAGGTGTAAAATTAATAATATCCGGTAAAATATTAAATATCCATTTCAATGATTAAATTTACAAATAAACTGTTTTTTGTTAACTTCTTAATATTCAGCAATATGAGCGGCTTTTATGGTATGATATCAAAATCGGATTGTGTTAAAGATGTTTTTTATGGAACAGATTACCATTCCCATCTTGGAACGAAACGGGCAGGGATGGTTTTTATTGTACCGGAAAAAGGATTCCGCCGCTCAATTCATACCCTTGAAAATTCCTATTTCAGATCAAAATTTGAAGATGAATTAAAAGATTTTGCAGGAAACTCAGGGATGGGAATTATAAGCGACACAGACCCACAACCCATACTTTTTAATTCACATTTAGGACGATTTGCAATTGTAACCGTAAGCCGGCTTATAAATATTGCAGAGCTTGAAGAACAAATCCTGAGCCGGAAAACGCATTTTACAGAGAATTTTGAAGGAAACATAAACCCCACTGAAGTTATTGCAAACCTGATAATTGAGAAAGAATCATTTATAGCAGGAATTGAAAATGTTTTTGAAAACATTAAAGGATCCTGTTCATTAATGATTCTTACTGAAGAAGGAATAATCGCCGCCAGAGATAAACTTGGAAGAACACCGATTGTCCTGGGTAAAAAAGAGGGCGCATACGCTGTTGCATCTGAGTCCTGCTCATTTCCAAATACAGGTTTTGAAATCGAATACTATTTAGGACCCGGAGAAATAGTCCATGTGACCGCCGATGGATTTACCCAGTTAAAAAAACCGGGCAAAAAAATGCAGATTTGTTCTTTTTTGTGGGTTTACTATGGATATCCTCCTTCTTATTATGAAGGGATAAATGTTGATGAATGTCGTTACAGATGCGGCGCATCGCTGGCACGAAGAGATACTGTAAAAGCTGATTTTGTATGCGGGATACCCGATTCGGGTATCGGCCATGCAACTGGGTACGGGAATGAAAAGAAAATACCAACTATGCGGGCTTATTCAAAATATACTGTAACCTGGCCGCGAAGCTTTCTGCCTTCATTCCAGGAACAGAGAGATCTTGTTGCACGGATGAAGCTGATTCCCAACAAAGCCGTAATTGAAGGTAAAAAAATGGTCTTTTGTGATGACAGTATAGTAAGAGGAACACAGCTGAAAGACAACACAAACGATATGCGGAAATGCGGAGCGGTTGAAATACATATGAGAATTGCTTGTCCACCGCTTTTGTATTCATGTGATTGGAGAAGCTTTGTACACACTGCTGGGATGGAAGCAGTTATTTTTAATAAGACAAAAGACAAAAGACAAAAGAAACAAGAAAAAAATCCCCTCCTGTGAGGGGCATGGGGTGGGTTTTTAATGACAAAAGAAATTAAAATTCCCCCTTCGAAGGGGGTAAGGGGGATGTTTAAAGAAAGACAAAAAATCAATCAGTAATCAGTAACCAGTATATGAAATACGTCGGTGCCCATGTCAGTGCGGAAGGCGGAGTACAGAATGCTCCGGTGAATGCCAATGAAATAGGAGCAAAGGCATTTGCCCTTTTTACAAAAAATCAACGACAATGGTTTTCAAACCCTCTTTCTGCCATGGCCATAAAAGAGTTCAGAAAGAATTGTGAGAAATATGATTATAAACCATTTCAGATACTTCCGCATGACAGCTATCTGATTAACCTCGGACATCCTGAAAAAGAGCCATTGGAAAAATCCCGTAAATCTTTCCTTGATGAAATGAAACGCTGCGAACTTCTTGGTCTCGACAGGCTTAACTTTCACCCGGGAAGCCACCTGAAGGCGATTTCAATTGAAGAGTGCCTTAAACGGATAGCAGAATCAATAAATATTTCACTTGATAAAACAAAAGGCGTCACAGCGGTAATTGAAAATACTGCAGGACAGGGAACAAACCTGGGGCACACCTTTGAACAGGTAAAATTTATTATTGATTATGTAGAAAACAAATTAAGGGTGGGAGTTTGCATAGATACATGTCATGCATATACTTCCGGCTATGATGTGAAAACTGCATCAGGATTTAAAGAGACATTTAAAAAATTCGATGAAATTATTGGTATTGAGTATCTTAAAGGAATACATCTCAACGATTCGAAAAAAGAATTTGGAACCAGGGTTGACAGGCACGAAAATCTTGGAACAGGCTTCCTGGGTAATGAAACATTTGAATTAATCATGAATGATGATCGCTTTAATAATATGCCGCTGATACTTGAAACACCGGAAGAATCGCTGTGGGCACAGGAAATAAAGAAACTTTATTCAATGGTTAAGCAGACCTGATGTTTATTCTTATTATTTTTCTTCCGGAGGGAAAAACAGCTTTTTAACCCCTGTCGTCGCAAGTAAAATATGTGTTGCATGATATCCAACATCAAAAATTTCCTGTGATTTTTCCGGATCAAGAATTTTAAAATTGCGAAGCTCCGGAGGGGCAATATATAAATCGAATTTTGCTGATTTTTCATTCGCTTCCTTTTGCATATTAAGCATAAAGGTTCTTGCCGCAATGTCAATCAGGCTGGTAAAAATATCCTGGTCACCAATCGGATTTACATAAGATCCTATAAAAAACCGGCATATTTTTTCTATCGGATGAATTGGCAGGTTATCCATTACACCTCCGTCAGCATATTGAACATTATTAATAGTAACAGGTTTAAATAGTACAGGAATACTTGACGATGCAATAACCGGATCAATAAGTTCACCTTCTGAGAAGTATGCAATCCTGCCATGATTCAAATCAGTTGCTGCAACACACAGAGGTATTTTAAGCTCATTGAAAGTTTTGGCACGAAGATGTGATTCAAGTATTTTAGTAATTCCCGATATCTGCAACAGACCATAACGGGGGACAGTGAGTCGCATATAATTTAATCTGCTGCTCGATTTCATTATATTAAAAATCTCTTTTGGAGAGTATCCGTCGCAATAAAAAACACCAGCCAGCGCACCGGCGCTTGTTCCGGAAATAATATCAGGAAATATACCGACCTCATTCAGAGCCTGCAAAACACCGAGATGTGCAAAACCTCTTACACCGCCACCGCTGAGAACCAGGCCGATTTTATATTTTTCTTCAGACATTTTAATAAATTAAATTTTTATCGGAATATTATGTCAAATAATAACTTAAAATTAAGATATGTAACGACAATTGCAATAACTGATAATATAACGATTAAAAAACGGCTGTTAGCATATTTACCCATTACTTTTTTCGACGAAGTCAGATATACCTGTGTAATTACGGTAAATGGAAGCTGAATACTCAGAAACACCTGAGATAAAACAAGACCCTTAAACGGATCGCCGATGAAAAAAACTATCAGTAAAGCTCCCAGCAAAGAAACAAGAATGCCGGTGCGGGAATGACTATCTTTTATATTATAAGGTTCTTTAAACATGCCCGAAACAATCGAACCGCCGGCCATTGCAGAAGTTATTGATGAAGCAATACCTGAAAACAGCAAAGCCACGGCAAAGAAAACAGAAGCGCCTGAAGCATTTGTTCCGAACAACGGATCAAGCAGGCTTTTTGCCTGTTGAAGCTCATATACTTTTGTACCGTTAAAAAAAGTTGCTGCTGCCATTATTATCATCGCACTGTTGATTGCCCAGCCAATAATCATCGAAAACAAAGTATCCGCAAATTCAAATTTCATTTGCTTATTAATAACCTTCTCTTCTTCAAGGTTCCACTGTCTGCTTTGTATTATTTCAGAATGAAGAAATAGATTATGAGGCATGACCACAGCCCCCAGCACGCTCATTAGCAATAACATGGAACCCTCAGGAATAGAAGGCTTTACACACGATATTCCTGCTTTGACCCAGTCAACATCAACGAGAAACATTTCATAGAGAAAAGCGAGACCTATTAATGAAACAAATCCGATTATCCACTTTTCAATTTTCCGATAAGAATTAGTGAAAAGCATAATAATCACAAAAATCGTTACAAGCAATGCACCAATTTTTATCGGAACATTAAAGAGCATCTGTAAAGCGATGGCTCCGCCAAGGATTTCTGCGAGAGAAGTTGCTACAGACGCCAGAACAGCAAAGGAAAGAATCGGTTTCGAAATTTTCGGATTAATATAAATTACTGCTGCTTCTGCAAGACAATAACCCGTCGCGATGCCAAGATGCGCTACATTATGCTGCAGAACAATTAACATAATTGTCGATAATGTTACAATCCATAACAGAGTATATCCGTAGCCGGAACCTGCTGCAATATTTGCTGCCCAGTTTCCCGGATCGGTGAAACCGACAGTAACAAGAAGTCCGGGACCGATATATTTCAGAATATCGAGTGCACCAAAACCTGGTTTATGATCTTTTGTGTTAAAGTCTTTTAATAAACGGAAAGGATTTAACATTGATTTTAAATCTGCTATTAAAGCAAAGATATATAATTCAAATTTTCCATTGTGCGCCTTTGTACATACCTTTGGAAAACCAATATTTTATCAAATGCAATTTCTACTTATAGCTTATGACGGGACAGACGCGGGAGCGCTGGACAGAAGAATGAAAAACAGACCGGAACATCTTGAAAAAATCTCTTATGTAAAAAAAGCAAAACAATTTCTTTGCGGAGGAGCTATTCTGGATGACTCCGGAAAAATGATCGGTTCAATGATTCTTTACGAGGTTGCTGACAGACAGGAGCTTGACAGACTGTTGTTAAACGAACCATATATTTATAATAAAGTCTGGGAAAAGATTACGATACAACCGTTTAGATTAGCAAAAATTGAAGAATAATTCACTGATTAGCAAGCTTAATCCTGCCGCAGATAAGAAATATCTTATTCTATTGGCAGGTCTTGCATGGTGCGGAGTAGGAGTGATGCTGAAAAACAAAGCCACATCCACATAATTAAGTGTAAATCAATAACATATAATAACTATTAATATGAAAAAACTACTTTTAATTCTGGTCGCAATTACATGGACAATTTTTGTATCTGCACAATCCGTGAACGATATCAAAATCCCTTACAAGATGGAAGAAATAACCTCTCCTCAATTTTTAACAGCTGTTGAAAAAGCAGGCGGGGTTTGTGTAATACCTCTCGGAATAATTGAAAAGCACGGACCTCATCTTCCGCTGGGAACAGATCTTTTTGAAGCCAGGGAAATAACATGCAGGGCTGTGGAAAAAGAATATGCAATTGTTTTTCCGCCTTATTTCACCGGACAGATTTTTGAAGCAAAACATCAGCCCGGGGCAATAGCATACAGCACTGAATTAATGTGGAAAATGCTTGATGAAACATGCAATGAATTATCGAGAAACGGATTGAAAAAAATAATTTTGATGAACGGACATGGTGGCAACGACAACTTTCTGCCATATTTCTGCCAGGCACAACTTGCCAGTCAAAGGGATTATATAGTTGTACTTTTTCAACCGGAACCGAACCAGGCAACCCAGAAAGAAATCAACTCGTTGAAGAAAACAAAATCAGATGGCCATGCAGGCGAAGAAGAAACATCCAAGATGTATGTTATACGTCCCGATCTGGTACATGCTGATGCAGCAAAGAATCAGTCAGGCG
>JAPLEC010000434.1 GCA_026391515.1 Bacteroidia bacterium
CGTCAATCCGCGGTATTGATATTGTCCTTGAAGAAGGGATGAATGTGAAGATTGTTCTTCTTCCTGATGGTGAAGATCCTGATTCATATTCCAAAAAGGTAAGCAACGAAGAATTCACGAAATATCTCAAAGAAAAAGAAACAGATTTTATTCGTTTTAAAACGCAGCTGCTTCTTGAAGAAGCTGCTAATGATCCGGTTAAAAAGGCAAATCTCATTCGTGATATCGTCCGTTCTATTGCCGTTATTCCTGAAACTATAAACAGAACAGTATATATAAAGGAGTGCAGCACTCAGCTTGAAATTCAGGAAGCAGTTCTATACCACGAGGTCAATAAAATGCGCCAGCAGCGCACGTTCCAGGACAGGAACAGATATCCTGTTCCTGAAGATCTTCCGGTTCCTCCTCCGTTAATTACTAAAGCTGTCAGATATGAGCTAACTACTTATGTTTCTGAAAGAGAGATAATCAGGCTTCTTCTTAAATTTGGCAGCGCTGAATTTGAAAGGAAAATCAGAAGTGAAGATGGTAAAGAGGAAATAACTACAGTTTCAGATTACATTGTCATGGAAATTGTTTCTGACGATCTGATGTTTGATGATGATGTTTTCAGAACAATTTTTGAAGAATTCAAATTTGCAACTGAGCAGGGTATATTCATTGAGGATAAACATTTTATCAAGCATGAAAATCCTGTAATCTCGAAATTGTCGGCAGAACTTTTATCCGATACTCATGAACTGAGTCCTATATGGAGAGATAAGCAGACATTTGTTGAAACAGAGGATATGAAGCTGAAAGATATTGTTCCTGACAGTGTCTTGTTTTTCAAAGGAGGAAAAATAAAAAGACGCCTTGATGAAATAATGATCCAAATGAAAGAGGCGCAACAGTCAGGTGATACTGAGAGTGTCTTCTCTCTCATGAAAAAAGATCAGAATCTGAAAGTAGCGTTGAGGATGATTTCGGAGAAACTGGGAAATAGAATAATTCTTTAAAGCCCCCGTCCCGCCATGGCGGGACTGCCTTAATAGTCTTTAAGTTATCATGTTCATTTTTTGCTCGCCCAAAAAATGAACCAAAAAAGGGCGCCCGAAATGCCAACCTCAGCCTTTTTGGACGCTCACTACACATTGCCTTATTGGCGCTACCAAAAAGGCTTCAGTTCACACCATTTCCGGATTTGCCCTCGCGCCGAAATGATAAATTCTAGTGTTTTGGGATTTGGATTTCAAAAGGCCTCAGAGAATTTTGGGAAAAAGCGACTGTTTTGAGGCTTGCTGCGAGGGCTTTTTGTAAGCAATACTGTTTGAGCGCTACGCGATAGCGGAGCGCGAGTTGTATTGCGTGGGCAAGCTGAAAAGCAGGAGCCCCAAAATTATCTGCAGCCTTGATTTTTTTTGGTTACTTTTTTGTATCAAGACAAAAAAGTAACTGGGGTTTGGGGCAACGCCCCATATTTTGGGCAAGCAAAAGAAATGAACAAAAATGAAGTAATAATTTATTTATTAGATGTGGATGTACAGCGCAAGACAGACCCGCCTTGCGGGGTAAACTCCGCGTCAAGACATCTTTTATTCTCCTAGAGCTAGTATATAATTTTTATTACTAATTTTGATCGATTAATTACCCGTTTATGAAAAGTCTTTTATCTTCATTATTGATCATTATATTAATTGCAGCAACCTCCTGCAAACATAAAGAACCTGAAAAAGAAATATTTACACCAAGCTTTTCAACATTAAAAAATGATTCTTCCGGAACTAAATCTCCTGAATTAAAAAAGGAAACTTATTATGGATTACTCACTCCGGTCGAGGTTTGTGTCATCTTTAACAGACTCGGTATTCCTTACAACAATGCAGCTCTTAATCCTACATCGAACAGGGATCTTTACCTCAGCAACTCTAAAGCTTCGATAAATACCGGCATTTATGGAGTTGATTTTGGTTATCTGAAAATGTTCGGTATTGGACAGGAAGTAATAGATTATATGGTTACTATAAGGGAGATGAGCAATAAACTTGGCATTCCCGATAATCTGATATTGGAGCCTGTCAAAAGAGTCCAGAACAACATGGCCGATATGGATACTATTACAGCATTAATGGACAAGGCTTATAAGGATATTGAAAATCATCTCAGGCAGAGCGGAAGAGAAAGCACTGCCGGACTGATGGTTATGGGTGGCTGGGTTGAAGCGATGTACATAGCAACTCAACTGGTTTATAATCCGACAAATCCTGATCCCGAGGTAGTGCAAAAGATTGCTGAACAAAAATATACACTCACTTCCCTGTTGAGTTTCATGAAAAATTATTACGACGATCCGGTTGTCGTTTATTATACCAAGAAGCTTAAATATCTGAAGAATTATTTTGATTCCTTCGAGATCTATTTTGAAAAAGGCGATCTTGAAATCGATACCGCCAGACAGGTTCTCCGTTCATCAGGTGTCAAAATGACTGTCACCGTTGAAACTCTGAATAAGATCCGCGATTATGTTGCAAAGCTGAGGACGGAGATGGTTACTCCTTGACCCATCAAACCCCCGGCCATCAGCCAGCTGGCTGATGGACTGCCCCCTCCCTTGCTCCGCCGAATCCGCCAACTTTGCTCCGCCGAAGCGGCTACGCGAAGGCGATGCCGGCTGAGAAGGCGAAGAAGGGGGATTAAATTCAGGTAACTACTAAAATTGTATAAAGACCGGTGTAGAAACAAGATGGCCTTTTTTATTTGTACAGGTTATATTGTATGGAGATTGCTTCGTCGTCCCGCTTATGCGGGCCTCCTCGCAATGACCTCAACCTAAATAAAGTATGCCTTAATTTTAAAACTAATCTAACTAAAGTATGCAGTCATTGCGAGGATCCGCCGGCTGGCGGAGACGAAGCAATCTCAACAATCCTGTACTACTCCAGATAGAATAGCTTCGTGGCGTGGGGCGACAAAGCAATCTCCTACCTGTCTGACAAGTAATATATAGATATTAGTCCTCCGCCAGCTGGCGGAGAATTGGGGGGCCGGTTCAAAGGAGGGAAAGAAGGGGGTGAGTACATGTATTAACCAACTTTTTTCGTAATTTTAGAATTGCTTAAAAAATCTTCATTATGAAAGCTGCTAAATCTTTTTCTCTCCTATTTACAATTTTGTTCATCACTTCCTGCGGCCCCCATGAAAAAACCACCGTAAAAGAAGTTATTCAGAAAATCAGGGAACAACAACAGGTTGTACTTCCTCTCGATAAAGGATTCAGCGAATATATTGCCGGATATACATCTGGCATAGTTCCGGCAAACTCGGTAATTGAGATTCGTCTTACCCCGGAATTTGCTGCAAAGGCTAAAAAAGAAACACCAATGGGATTGTTCTCTTTTGAACCTTTAATTAAAGGGAAAACAGAATGGACCGACGATAATACTCTTGTTTTCACTCCGGCTAAATTGCTCGATCCAGGAAAGACCTATATCGGCCAGGTAAATCTCTGGAAGCTTGGTGAGGTAAAGGAACGTCTGAAAGTTTTCCCGCTCAGGTTCCAGACATTGAAGAAAGATTTCAGTATAACTACAGGAACACTTGAATGTCCTTCGGGAGAAACAAATACATATATTCTTAATGGTGAGATAGTTGCATCAGATATTATTGATCAGGCAGAAGTCGAAAAATATCTCGAAGCAAAGCTTGGCAAAAAGAAGCTGGAAATAAAATGGGATCATTCCGATAATCTGATTCATAAATTTACTGTTACGGGCATATCACGTACAAATAAGCCGCAAGAGCTGACTATTGAGTGGAACGGGACATCGTCCGGTGTAAAGAAGAAGGGATCTTCGACAGTTTATATCCCGCCATCAGGAGCATTTATTGTACTCGATGTGAAAACTCAACAGGGTGAAAATCAGAAAATAGATATCATTTTTTCAGATCCTGTCGATCCTGCCCAGGAACTTGACGGACTGGTTTA
This sequence comes from Bacteroidia bacterium, assembly GCA_026391515.1. Taxonomy (GTDB): domain Bacteria; phylum Bacteroidota; class Bacteroidia; order Bacteroidales; family VadinHA17; genus LD21. Next base: position 3,965 of record JAPLEC010000434.1, read on the forward strand.
CACCACTCCGGTGTCAGCGACTGCAACCAGCATTACCAATAATATCGTGACTGTTGTCCCGACAAATCCATGGCAGAAAGTGGTCTTGCTTAATGTAGAGAGATCGGTAAAAAATGCAACCGGGGCAAATCTTTCATCATCTTTTTCAACAAATCTCGATTTTACGACAATTAATCCCGGAATTCAGATTATCGGAGAAGGTGTTATTCTTCCATCATCTCAGAATCTCATTTTCCCCTTTAAAACAGCTAATCTGAAAGCCGTTGATCTTAAGATAATCAAGATTTTTGAAAATAACCTGCCATATTTACTTCAGGAATCTGATATTAATTCCGGTTATAACGTAAAGAGGTTTGGTCGTCCGGTCTATTCAGGCAAAGTGGATCTTACTTCCGTTACCGGATCAGGAGCCTGGGTTCTTAATACTATTGATCTTGCTGATTATATAGACATTGAACCAGGTGTATTATATAAGGTACAGCTCGGGATGAGAAAGTCCTATTCGCTTTTGCAGTGTGAGCTTTCTGATGAGGAAAAACGATATGAGGAGCTGCTTCAGCAGTCGCAGGATATGAGCAGCAATTACTGGGACGATCCTGACAGTTATTATGATGATAATGATGCATCTATCTATTACACATTTGATTATAAGTGGGAAGATCGTGACGATCCATGCAAGGGAGCATATTACAGTCCTGACAAAAATATTTCAAGAAATATTCTTGCTTCCAATCTGGGACTGATTGCCAAAAAAGGTGAAGACAATATTCTTCATGTAATGGCTAATGGCCTGTTGACTGCTTTGCCGGTCAGCGAGGTATCAATTGATATTTATGATTACCAGATGCAGCTGATAGTTTCAGGGAATACAAATCAGGATGGATCTGCTGCTGTTTACTGTGGAAGAAAACCGTTCCTGCTGATTGCAAAGAAAGACAAGGATCGAAATTATCTGAAGCTCAATGATGGCAATTCTCTATCTCTCAGTTCATTTGATGTTGCCGGAAATAAGCCTGAAAATGGAATCAAAGCTTTTATCTATGGCGAAAGAGATGTCTGGAGGCCAGGTGACTCAATTTTTCTCTCACTCTTTATAAAAGATATGAAGAGCGATCTTCCTCCTGATCACCCTGTTCAGTTCGAACTTATAAATCCTCTTGAACAAAGAGTTGATAATCAGATTCAGAAAGCTGCTGGCAAAAATCTGCTCGTTTTTACCACAAAAACATCATCCGATGCAGTTACGGGGAATTACCGTGCTGTGTTTAAAATTGGTGGTGCTTCATTCACCAAACGCGTCAGGATTGAGACAATTAAGCCTAACCGCCTGAAAATAAATCTGAGCTTCCCCGGAGAAATTCTCGGAGGTTCCGATCGAAGTGCAATTGGAAAGTTGAATGTCAAATGGCTTAACGGCTCTGTCGCAAAGAATCTTAAAGCTTCTGTTGAATATATATTGAAGCATTCCAAAACAGAGTTTGAAAAGTATGGCCAGTATAATTTTGACGATCCGATAAGTGAGTTCTATTCCGAAACTGAAAACATTTTTGATGATGCTATTGATGAAAACGGAAATGCAACAGTAAATTTTGAGCCCGGCGGTGAACTTAAGGCTCCGGGAATGCTTAATGCTGTGTTTACCACCAAAGTTCGGGAACAGGGCGGAGATGAAAGTATCAATCAGATAACTTATAAATATGCTCCATATCCTGTTTTTGTCGGTATCAACCTGCCCGGACTTAAAGGTAAAAGCAGAATGCTCTTCACTGATGCTGATAATGAAGTAAAAGTTGTAACTGTGGATGAAAAAGGGAAGCCTGTCAGATCGGAGGTTGAGATGACAATTTATAAGTTGTCGTACAGGTGGTGGTGGGAA